>CABUVC010000250.1 GCA_902494855.1 uncultured Collinsella sp. | reverse complement strand
GCGCCACGCGTGTTGACTTGCCTGGCAATCTTGCCGATGACCTGCTCTGCGGCCGACGCATTCCCGTTGAGCGTGCGCTTGCGGATTTCGATGCCTCGAAGGCGCCGTTTGCGTTGGTGCTCGATGGGGGACTCAAGGCGCTCGCCCGCATCGAGGGTGGCCGCTTTGTCATGGAGCACGTGTTTCCGCAGGCAATCGGCGGTGTTCGATGATGTTGTCCGCTCGCGAGCTCGCGCGTATCTTTTTCGCGGGCGAGTCGGACGAGGCTCGCATCGTTGCTGCCGATGCATTTGATGAGTGCGAGCACTTGGGTGCTGCCTCGATCGCCATTGGCGTGTTCGATGGCGTTCACCGTGGACACCGGGAACTCATCGAAGCGCTTGTCCGTGATGCCCGTGCCCATGGCTGTAAGGCGGTCGTGGTTACCTTCGATCCCGACCCGGACGTCGTGGTGAGCCCTTCGCCCGCTCAAAAATTGATGACGACGGCCGACCGTCTGCATGCCCTGGCTCAAACCGGGGTCGATGCAGTGGTGGCCGTTCCCTTTACGCCCGCGGTGGCGGCACTCGACCACGTGGGTTTCCTTGAGCTGTTGTCGCGCGTGGTCGATATCCGCTCGATTCGCGTGGGCAGTGACTTTAGGCTGGGTCGCGGCGGTGCCTCGGGCGTTGCCGAGATGCAGGCATGGGGTGCTGCGCGCGGTGTTGACGTATATGGCCACGAGCTGCTGTGCGTCGATGGGCAGACGATCTGCGCCACCCGCATTCGTCAGGAGCTGCGCCAGGGTCACGTAGAGCTTGCCGCCGAGCTCCTCGGTCACCCCTATATGGTGCGCGGTGGCGTGGTCCGCGGTCGTCACGAGGGCTCCGACATGGGTTTTCCGACAGCAAATCTGCAGGTGCCATCTGTCATTCAGGTGCCTGCCGACGGTGTCTACGAGGGGCTCGTGCTGGTCGAAGACACCGTGTGGCCGGCCGCCGTCAACGTGGGCCTGCCGCCGACGTATGCCGACGACGCCGCTTCATCGCATCTCGAGGCTAACTTAATTGGTTATACGGGCGACCTGTACGGCGCTTCCGTTTCGCTGGCGTTTACGCGCTGGCTGCGTCCCTCGCGTGTGTTCGATTCGCTGGATGAGTTGATTGCGACCGTCGAGGGTAATATCGAGGACATTCGTCACAACTTGGGTGAGCAGGGGGTGAGTGTCCGTGATTAGCGATGAGGAAAAAGACCAGGTACGCGCTGCGTCCGACCTAGTTGCCATCGTGCAGGAAACGGTTGAGCTCAAGCCCCGCGGCCATGAGTTTTGGGGCTGCTGCCCTTTTCATGGCGAAAAGACGCCGTCCTTCCACATTATCCCTGCCACGCAGGTGTGGCATTGCTTTGGCTGCGGCGAAGGCGGGGATGTCTTCACCTATATCATGAAGCGCGAGAACCTGAGCTTTCCCGAGTCAATCCGTTATTTGGCCGATCGCGCAGGTATTGAGCTGCATGACACCGGAGATCGCCGCGAGCGCGGTACCAAGCGTGCCCGAATCTACGATCTGTGCGCCGAGACCGCCCAGTTCTACCACACCATGCTTATGCGCGGTAAGGACGGCCGTCCGCGCGAGTACTTTGCCAGCCGCGGCATGGGCGGCGACGTCTGCCGCCGCTACTGTCTGGGCTTTGCGCCGGGCCGCAATATGCTGGTGTCGCACCTGTCCCAGGCGGGTTTTACCCCGCAGGAGATGATCGACGCCAATGTTGCCGTGAGCCGTGGGCGCGGGCAGCTTGCCGACCGCTTCTACGACCGCGTGATGTTTCCCATCTTTGACGAGCAGGGTCACAACATTGCCTTTGGTGGTCGCATCATGGGTGACGGCCAACCCAAGTACCTCAATACCGCCGAGACGAGCGTGTTTCATAAAAAGCGAAACCTCTACGGCTTTAATTGGGCCAAGGAGTTTATCGTCGCGCTGGATACCGCTATTGTGGTGGAGGGCTATACCGACTGCATCGCCTGTTGGGAGGCGGGGATTAAAAACGTTGTCGCCACGCTGGGCACCGCGCTCACGGAGCATCACGTCAAGACGCTCACCCGCTTTGCCAAGCGTATCGTGTATATGTTCGATGGCGATGCCGCCGGTCAAAAGGCCGCTCGCCGTGCGATTCAATTTATCGAGCAGGATTCGATGGACCTGCGCTGCGTGGTGCTGCCCGACGGTAACGATCCCATGGAGTTCATTACGGCGCACGGCGGAGGGGAGCTGCAGAAACGCATTGACGCCGCCGAGCCGCTCATGGACTTCGTGTACCGTTCGCTGCAGGAGTCGAGCGACATCTCCACGCCGGGCGGTCGTGCCAAGGCGCTGGAGGATGCGCTGACGCTCATCTATCCGCTTCGTGACAGCTATATGATCGATACGTACTTTAT
>CABUVC010000249.1 GCA_902494855.1 uncultured Collinsella sp. | reverse complement strand
GCCGGTGGCAACCTCCAGTACGGTTTTTGCTTTCACCAGCGGCCTGATCAGCTCATACATCTTCTCATACGCCGCCCGGTCGTTTCGCATGAAACGGTCGTACCGACCGGCATTCTTGTTCCAGAAGTCCTTGCGTTCGTGCATGGCTATCGCCCCCAAAAAGTTAGAGCCATCTAACCATAACACACGAATCATGCAGTAAGATAAGGCTAACCTTATTTTCTTGGCAAAGACGCATCTCTCCGGCCCTTTGAATCGCCCCTTTTCACGCCACCCGCTACGAACACCGGCGGAAACCAGGGAGTGATTAAAAAGGCGACCTGCGGTTTTGCGAATCAATTGAGTCATTCACAAAATCGCGAATTAAGGGCCTGATTCGCCCAAATTGCGCACGAATTGGCCCTTAGGCGGTACGACGCGACACGCATCGACAACACTCGGCCTGGATTAGTCACTGAGCGGGAATAGCGGGAACTGGCTTTTGAACTCGCGTTTTGATACCGTCGAGTACCGCCTGATGCTGTTTCGGCGCCGCCATAGAGTAAAGCCACCAGCGAAATAACGGGAATAAAAGCCTCCGGACCCTCTGGTTCGGAGGCTATCTTTTTGCATATCTGCCTAAAACGACTCCTTGCCAAAGCCCCTTGAGCATCGGGCGGCATTATTGAGTGTGGGCGTTATCGTAGGTATCTTTGATTTCTTCTGGCAAATTATCGGGAATCAGCGCCTTCACTCTATCCTCGTTGCCATCTTGGATTGCCTGCTCGTAGTACCAGCATTTGAACTTCAGCATGTCGAGCGCGCGGTTCATGTTCACGATCTCCGACTCCATGTGGGCCTTGCGCTCCTCGAACATGGCCTTGCGTTTGGGGTATGTTGAGGGACCCTCTGCGCACCATTCCATGAACAGCCGGATGTCCTTGATCTCCATTCCAGCCTTCTTTAGGCATTCGATGACCCGAAGCGCTTCGAGTTCCGTATCGCTGAATCGGCGAATGCCGGATGCCCGCTCCAGCCCCGGGAACAATCCCTGCTTGTCGTAATATCGCAGCGTTGAAGCGGGCAAACCGAACATTTCCGCCACCTGTCCGATTGTGTACATGGCTCCTCCGAAACAATGTCGAATTCATTCCTTGACCTAAAGTCAGGTTTAGGTATTACCTTCATTCTCGTCAATGTAAATCGGGAGCGCAAGGGGTATTCCGTAATGGGCAAAACGGTTTTGATAGTTTCTTCAAGTCCACGAAAGAATGGCAATTCCGAGACGCTGGCGGAGGCTTTCGCCAACGGCGCGCGGGAGGCAGGTCACAGCGTTGAGACCGTGCGTCTGCGCGAGAAGCAAATGGGCTTCTGCAGGGGCTGCC
The DNA here is from genome assembly GCA_902494855.1 of uncultured Collinsella sp. Taxonomy (GTDB): domain Bacteria; phylum Actinomycetota; class Coriobacteriia; order Coriobacteriales; family Coriobacteriaceae; genus Collinsella. The sequence goes on along the minus strand of CABUVC010000249.1, from coordinate 1,069 downwards.
TTGCCTGCTTAAAGTTGGGGCGTTGCGTCATCCAAGACGATGCCGTGGAAATTGCCGCCAAAATGCACGATGCGGATGTGCTGGTGTTTGCAACGCCCGTCTACTACTACAGCGTCTGCGGCCAGCTCAAAACCATGCTGGACCGCGCTAACCCGCTTTTTGGCTCCGATTATGCATTCACCGAGGCATATCTGTTGGCGACGGCGGCGGAGAACGGGCGCTCGACCTTCGACGGGGCGAAAAAGGCGATGCAGGGATGGGTTGACTGTTTCTCCCGCTGCACGCTCGCTGGAACGGTTTTCGCCGGCGGCGTGAACGGCGTGGGCGAAATCGCCGGGCATCCCGCTCTGGAGCAGGCGCGGCGAATGGGCATGGGAATCTAGCCGGGCTGTTTGGCCGCGCGGAAACAGATTTGTGCCAAAACTATCGACAGGAGGAAATCGATCATGGCAGTTAAACAGACGGCAGGCAGAGACGCCCTGGGGGAGTTCGCTCCCAAATTCGCACAGCTCAACGACGACGTGCTGTTCGGCGAGGTGTGGAGCCGAGAGAGTGAGCTCTCCCTGCGCGACCGCAGCGTGGTGACGGTGGTTGCCCTGATGTCGCAGGGGCTGACGGACTCTTCGTTCAAATATCACCTGATGTCCGCAAAGAACAATGGAGTGACCAGGACGGAGATAGCGGAAATCCTTACGCACGCGGCGTTTTATGCGGGTTGGCCCAAGGCGTGGGCTGCCTTCCGCATGGCGAAGGAGGTCTGGGCGGCCGACGATGCCGCCGACGCAAGGGCTCAGCACCAAAACGAGATGGTTTTCCCCATCGGTGCCCCCAACGACGCCTTCGCGAAGTACTTTATCGGGCAAAGCTACCTCGCGCCCCTTTCCACCGAGCAGGTCGGTGTCCACAACGTGACGTTCGAGCCCGGCTGCCACAACAACTGGCACGTCCATCACGCCAAAAGCGGCGGTGGGCAGATCCTCGTCTGCGTGGCTGGTCGAGGGTTTTACCAGGAGTGGGGAAAGCCGGCACAGGAGCTGCGCCCCGGCGACGTGGTCAACATCGCCCCGGG
>CABUVC010000248.1 GCA_902494855.1 uncultured Collinsella sp. | reverse complement strand
GACACACGCGAAAGCGTGCGCAGGCCCAGCGGCGTCATGACGGAGTCCTCGTCCAGGTCGTCATAGCCCAGAACCGCCGCCACGTGTTGCGGGTCGGACAGGTCCTTAGGCGTCATACGGCTCAGGTTGGCGCGGATCTTTTCGGCATTGGCCTCGGAGGAATCACTCGCATAGTCGCGAATCATCAGGTCGTACTCGGTATCCATGCTGGAGCCGGCGAGCTGCTCGAGCTGCATCTGCACGAGCTTGCCCTGGTTGCCCAGCTTGACGATGCAGTCCTTAAGCTCGGTCTTTGCCTGCTGCATGATCTCGAAGCTCGAGAAAATACCGGTAATGTCGGCGAGCGTAACGTAGTCGTCGAGCTCGAGGGCCGTCAGGCGCAGTAGGGAGCGGTCGAGCGACTGACGGGTAGTCTGGAGCGTGGCGACGAGCTGGTTGACCGAGCTCATGATGGTGGTGACGGGCTGGATCTCGTAGCTCTTGCCGTGAACGTACACGTTGACGACGGCACGACGGGCCGAGACCGAGATCACGATGGCATCGGTGAGCACCGACATGCGAGCGGCGGTACGGTGACGCATGCCCGTCTCACTCGTGGCGAGCGAGGGATCGGGATTGAGGTGGAAGTTGGCGCGCAGGATCTGGGTGAGGTCGCCATCGATAACGATGGCGCCGTCCATCTTGGAAAGCTCGAACAGGCGGTTCGAGGTAAACGAAATGTTGAGCGGGAAGCCGTCGTTACCAGCAGCGAGCACGTTTTCGGTGTCGCCGACGCAGATAAGGGCGCCCAGGTGACCAGCAATGATCATGTCTAGGGCGGTGCGGATCGGCTGGCCAGGTGCCGTCAGGCGAATGGCCTGTTCCATACGCTTTTGCAGCTCGTTCTTATCCAAGGCATCGCTCCCATCGTATACGCTCCATAAACGTCAATAAGTTTCTCACGGTTTGCCCCTGTGACGCCCGCAAAATCCGATGCTTACAGAATGAGCGAACACAGCTGAGAGCCCCAATCCAAATGAGCTGCTTATGTGGTAGCATCGGGATTCGCATAAATGAGGGAGTAGTCGCGTGATCGGGTTCGCCTCCGGTGGCGCGGCAAGTCAACACACTGGCCGATGTGGCCTGGCTTGCCTTAATGAACGAGACTCGTGGCTGTGCGCGCAACGCGTACGCCACGGGTCTTTTTTGTTGCTCCCCCAAGAGGTACACGCGGGCCCGCCCGCAGAGAGGGAGCCAGACTATGGGACTCGCAGAGCTCGTGCTGCTCGCCGTTGGCCTTTCGATGGACGCCTTTGCCGTATCCATCTGCAAGGGCCTTGGCATGAAGAAGATCAACCTTAAAGTCGCCGTGGTGCTCGGCCTGTTCTTTGGCGGCTTTCAGGCCGGCATGCCCGTAATCGGATGGGCGCTTGGCAGTCAATTCATGGGCATCATCGGACCCATCGACCATTGGATCGCCTTTATCCTTTTGGCCTTCATCGGCGGCAAAATGCTGTGGGAGGCTTTTACCGAGGACGAGGATGAAGGCGACGGCAAGAATGCCGAAAAGATTGAACTGAGCGAGTACCTGATCCTCGCCATCGCCACCTCAATCGACGCCCTAGCCGTAGGCATCTCATTTGCGGCGCTCTCGGTTGACATCGTTCCCGCTGTATCGCTTATCGGCATCACAACGTTTATCTTCTCTGTCGCCGGCGTAGCGATCGGCCACACCTTTGGCGCGCGCTACGAAAAACCTGCCACCATCGTGGGCGGCATCGTGCTCATCCTCATCGGGCTTAAGATCTTGCTTGAGCACCTTGGGATCCTCGCACTGTAACGAATAACGGCCGCCCGGCATTACGCCAGGCGGCCGTTTTCATAGCCAGCCGTTTTAGAGCGGCTTAACCAAGGCGACCTTTACGCAGCGAGGCGCTTAAGGACGTCGATGAGCAGCTCGTAGAAGCGCTCGGCAGAAGCGAGCTCCATGCTCTCGTCCGGGGTGTGGACATCGGAGAGCGTCGGGCCCACGGCGATGGCGTCCAGGCCGTGCAGGGCCTCGGCAAACAGGCCGCACTCAAGGCCGGCGTGAATGGACTCGATGCGCAGCTCAGAGCCAAAGAGCTCGCGATAGCTCTCGACAAAGACGTCGCGGACCGGCGAATGCTCGGCATAGCTCCAGCCGGGATACTCGAACTCGAACTTGGCGTCGAAGCCCAAGACATCGGCCAGCGTCTGGAGGCGGTCCTTGAACTCGTTCTGCAGCGAGGTGATCGAGGAGCGCGGGGACAGCATGATCTTGACCTCGTTATCGGAGGTGGCGACCACGCCGATGTTGGAGGAAACCTCAACGGAGCCGTCGGTGGCGACGTTGCGGCGGATCACACCATTGGGGGCAAGACGCAGAGCGCGAATGAGGGCAAGTGCGGACTTCTGGTCCATGGCCTCGACCTCGG
>CABUVC010000247.1 GCA_902494855.1 uncultured Collinsella sp. | reverse complement strand
TATAAGTTCCACTGCGGCGCCGACACCGAGAGCCTCCTGCACGGCTATGAGGAGTGGGGCGAGGCAGTACTTGATCGCCTGCGCGGTATGTACGCCTTCGTCATCTGGGACAAGAAGAAGAACAAGCTTTTTGGCGCCCGCGATATCTTTGGCATCAAGCCGCTCTACTACTATCCCATGGCCGATGCGGGTGACGGCGCTCCTGGCGTGCTCTTTGGTTCCGAGATCAAGAGCTTCCTGGACTACCCGCACTTCCACAAGGCGGTCAACAAAAAGGCTCTGCGTCCGTACATGACGCTGCAGTATTCGGCAACCGAGGAGACCTTCTTCGAGGGTGTCTACAAGCTGCCGCCGGCGCACTACTTTACCGTCGATATTCCGACCGGCAAGATGAACATCGAGCGCTACTGGGATTGCGATTACTCTGCCGTCGAGAAGCCGTTCGAGGAGTATGTCGACGAGCTGGACGAGGTCGTGCACGAGAGCGTCGAGGCCCATCGCATCGCCGACGTCAAGGTCGCGTCGTTCCTCTCCGGTGGCGTCGACTCCAGCTACATCGCCGCTTGCCTTATGCCCGACAAGACCTTCTCGGTGGGCTTTGACTACAAGAATTTCAACGAGACCAACTACGCCAAGGAGCTTTCCGATAAGCTCGGCGTCGAGAACGTTCGCAAGATGATTACCGCCGACGAGTTTTTCGGTGCGCTCGAGGACATCCAGTATCACATGGACGAGCCGCAGTCCAACCTGTCTTCCGTGCCGCTGTGGTTCTTGGCCGAGATGGCCCGCAAGGACGTCACCGTCGTGCTTTCGGGCGAAGGCGCCGACGAGCTCTTTGGCGGCTACGCCTACTACGAGGATACGGTCCCGGTGCGTAAGTACAAAAAGATGGTTCCGCTGCCCATCCGTCGCGCGCTCGGTAACCTGGCGCTGCATATGCCGTACTTCAAGGGACATAACTTCCTGGTCAAGGGTGCCGAGATCCCCGAGAAGTCGTTCCTGGGACAGGCTCTGGTATGGCCGGAACGCGAGGTCGACGGCGTGCTCAAGCCCGAGTACAACACCGGCGACGGCGCCTTCGAGCTCGCTGCACCCATCTACGCACGCGTGAAGGGTCAGCCCGAGCTGGTCAAGAAGCAGTACCTGGACATGAACATGTGGCTCCCGGGCGACATTCTGCTCAAGGCCGACAAGATGTGCATGGCGCACTCGCTGGAGCTGCGCGTGCCCTTCCTGGACCGCAAAGTCATGGAGTTCGCCGAGCACATTCCCGACCGTTACCGCATCAACGAGAACGGCAACAAACAGGTACTCCGCCACGCTGCCAACAAGTCGCTGCCCGATGAGTGGGCCACCCGTCCCAAGGTGGGCTTCCCGGTGCCGATTGTCTACTGGCTGCGCGAGCAAAAGTGGTACGACTATGTCAAGGAGTACTTCACCGCGCCGTGGGCAAGCGAGTTCTTCAATACCGACGAGCTCATGCACCTGCTCGATCTGCACTTTGCGGGCAAGGGCGATTTCCAGCGCAAGATCTATACGCCGCTCGTGTTCCTGGTGTGGTACAAGCGCTTCTTTATCGACGAGGACCAGCCCGCTGTTCAGGCTGCCTAGCCTCGGCTTACGAACGCCTGCGCGTAACGGCTCCTCCGGGAGCCGTTTTTGCGTGGGTGCGTTTCAGTTACTATAAAAACCGTCCCTGCCAAATGGCTGAGAAAGGCGAAAGATGCACCATTCGGATTCCGCGACCGTGACCACGGTCGATACGCTTGCCAAGCTTCTCGATGTGTGCGGCGAGCTGCGCGCATCAGAGCAGGTTGACGAGCGTGCCGTGACCGGCTGCTCGTTTGATTCGCGTGCGGTCTCGGCAGGTGACGTGTTCTTTTGCAAAGGCGCTGCCTTTAAGCCCGCGTTTTTGAGCATGGCGCTCGATGCGGGCGCCGTCGCATTTGTGTGCGAGGAGTCGCTGGTCGAGTCTCTGGAGCCGCTGGCGCAGGAGAGCGGTGCTGCGATGCTGGTTGTTGATAGCGTTCGCACGGCCATGGCCCTGTTGCCGCCGGAGGTCTACGACCGTCCCGACCACGACGTCAAGATCGTGGGCATCACCGGCACCAAGGGAAAGACCACGGCCGCTTTTATGCTCCAGTCCATCATCAAGGCGGCGGGCGAGTCCTGCGGCATGATCGGCTCGGTGAGTACCGACGATGGTATCGAGTGCTACGAGAGTACCAACACCACGCCCGAGGCCCCCGAGGTTTGGCGCCATATCGCCAACTGCCGTGAGTCCGGTCGCCAGTCCATGGTCATGGAGGTCTCGAGCCAGGCGCTCAAGTACCAACGCGTCGAGAATCTGCCGTTTGACGTGGCGTGCTTCCTCAACATCGGCCGCGACCACATCTCGCCGATCGAACACCCCACGTTTGAGGATTATTTTGAGAGCAAACT
>CABUVC010000246.1 GCA_902494855.1 uncultured Collinsella sp. | reverse complement strand
TTGGGTGTTCTTAAACGACTAGTCAAACAAGAACGTCCCCAACGACTAGCCCAATGACGAGAGTGGATAATCTCCCACTTTGAGCCCCCAAGCAGGCCAAAAACGGGAGATTATCCACTCTCATTCTGCAGGCACTCATTTAAGTACGTCCCCAATGAGTACCTGCCGATGCTTTGGCGAAGTCAGCGAAAACGCCCCTAAGCGAGCAAGGTGACGTGAAAGAGGAGGGCATTGACCTTCTGGTCATGCCCGACGATTGAACGTCAGATTGCCGCTTAGGGGCGTTTGCAGCGTCGAGCCGTTACGGCGTTTGATAAAACGCCGTAACCCTACAGTTCAGTCACGACAACGCTGTTGTAGATCTCGTCCCAGCGGTCCATGACCAGGTGGCCGGTCTTGGGATCCATGGCGTTGAGCTTGCCGCAGGTATTGGCGGTCTTGAGCACCGTGACGTCGTCGGCACCAGCAGCAATGGCATGCGCAAAGCCGGCGATGGTCGAGTCACCGGAACCCGTCGCGTTCACAGCCGCAATCGCGGGCGTCTTGGCGCGGAACGCGCGGCCCTCATGGAAGCCCACCGAACCGGCAGCGCCCATCGAGACGACGACCCAGGGAATACCGGCAAAGCGGCCATCGGCGGCAAGCGCCTCGCGCAGGGCATCGACATCATCGGTCGTAAAGGACGTACCCAGCAGGCCGTTAATCTCGGTCAGGTTGGGTTTTACGAGCTCAGGCTTAGCGTCGGACTCCAGCGCGGCCTCCAGCGATGCACCCGAGGTATCGAGCAGCACCTTGGCGCCCGCCTCCTCGGCGATCTTGACGAGCTCGGCATAGTAGCCGGTATCGACGCCACGCGGCAGCGAACCCGAAAGCGTCACAACGTCCGCCTTCGCCGCGAGCTCGGCGAACTTGGCCGTAAAGGCCTCGAGCTCGGCCGGGGCGATCTGCGGGCCGCTCTCCAGCAGCTCGGTCTGATTACCCTCGTGCAGAATATTCAGGCAAATGCGCGTCTCACCGGCGATGGGCACAAAGTCGTTCTTGACGCCGTCGGCATCCATAAGCTCGGCCATATAGGCGCCCATGTGGCCGCCGAGCAGGCCGGTCGCGAGCACATCGTCGCCCAACTGCAGCAGCACACGGCTCACGTTGAGGCCCTTGCCGCCAGCGGTCTTTTCAGGCGTCACGCGGTTCACGTCGTCGATGATCAGCTTGTCGAGTTGATAGCGCGTATCGATCGACGGGTTCATGGTAACGGTCAGAATCATGTTGAACTCCTGTTTCCGGGGCACGACACGCGCGGCCCCAAACATACGATAACTCGTTAAAGGATCTCGATCTCAAAGCCGCGGATGACGGTCTCCCCTGGCTTGGCCACCAGGCAGCCACGCTTGTGCTCCAGAATATCGTCCTCGTCGGAGCAGGTGGACAGACCACCCCACGGCTCAACTGCCACAAAGTCGCCCTCGGGCTTGCTCCACACAATCAGGTACGGCATATCGGGGAACGTCAGGCGCACGCCCTTGTCCTCGGTTTTCTTGGTCAGCGTAACCACGCGGCTCTCGAGCACGTCAAAGATGGTCTCCGCGAAGTCGAAGAGTTCGTGGGTAAGCGGCAGGTTCTGGCCGATCATGGGGTTCTTGCTGCGATGCTCAACATCAATCAGGCCCGTCGAGGGAACGGCGGTACAGAGCTCGGTGGCCTCGCACCGCTCAAAACGAAGCTCATAGTCGTCATAGGACTCGCCCTCGTCGAGCGGGCACTTAAAGCCGGGGTGACCGCCCACAAAGAACGGCATGTCCACGGTGCCCTCATTGGTCACCTCGTACGACACGGCCACCTTTTCCGAATCGATCGTGTAACGAGCAACGATCTTAAACGGATACGGATACTGCTCGAGCAACTCGGCATGGTCGGCAGTGCTTAGGCTCAGCGCAACCATGTTGTCGCTCTGCTCCTCGAGCTTCCACTCCTGTTTGCGGGCAAAGCCGTGGCGGGCAAGCTTGACCTCGCGGCCGCCCATAGTCATCGCGCGGCCGTCACGAAGGCCACCGCAAATCGGGAAGCAAATGGGCGCCTGTCCCGACCAGACCGAAGGATCGCCCTGCCACAGGTACTCGCGACCATTGGCTTTAATCGAAGTGAACGATCCTCCAGCCGTGCTCAGTGCCACACGAATAGAACCGTTATCAAGAACAAACTCCATAGGAGCCTTCCCTTTCGTACGCCAGCCCGCCGAGTCAGTGGGGCTGATAGAAAACCGGCCCGCGCCCCATCACAGAAACGCGAGCCGTCAATTGATAAGCTGCAGAATGCCGGGTATCGCCAAAACGAAGCACACAAGCTCAGCAAGCAAAAGTGTTATCGAAGCAGTTCGCTTGCCAGAAGACCTCGCAGTTCGCTTCAACGTCAGCGAGAAGCCAGCTGGTGAGGCAAGGTACTGTGAAGCGAGGCGGCATTGACCTTCTGGTCATGCC
>CABUVC010000245.1 GCA_902494855.1 uncultured Collinsella sp. | reverse complement strand
TGAAGCTGTTTAGCGGAGCGCTGGAATCGTGTGCCTAGCCAATCGCTTTAGCGCGTTTAGCTACTAAGAACATGCGGCAGACAAGTTTTTTGAAAAAAGTACTTGCGTCTTTTGGACAACTCGCGTAAATTAATAACCCGCAAGCGGACATGGCTCAGTTGGTAGAGCACAACCTTGCCAAGGTTGGGGTCGCGGGTTCGAGCCCCGTTGTCCGCTCCATTGCATTTCCGGACCGTTTAGGCGGTCCTTTTTCGGCGAAGTGGCCAAGTGGTAAGGCAGAGGCCTGCAAAGCCTTTACCCCCGGTTCGAATCCGGGCTTCGCCTCCAGGCAACATCCGGGCGCTCCGGCGCCCGTTTTGTTTTACATATGCGGACATGGCTCAGTTGGTAGAGCACAACCTTGCCAAGGTTGGGGTCGCGGGTTCGAGCCCCGTTGTCCGCTCCAAACGCAACAGCCCGGCTACCACGGTAGCCGGGCTTTTTTGTATCCATCGCATGGGCTCGAGCCCGAGAGGGGGCGATCGTTTTGGGGCGTGGCTGTGGCGTTGTTTGTCGCGAATGTCCGCTTTGGGCGTATCATCGTGGGCATCTCGCATAACCTCGTTGCAAGGGAGATACGCCCCATGGCTACAGAAAAGTCTTCTTCGCGCTCATGGATGTCCGATGCCGCGATCTATCAGATCTACCCGCGCTCGTTTAAGGATTCGACTGGTTCGGGTCTGGGCGATATCGCGGGCATTACCCAGCAGATGGACTATCTTGAGCGGCTGGGTATCGAGGCCATCTGGCTGAGCCCGTTTTACCCATCGCCTCTTGTCGATGGCGGCTATGATGTGGCGGACTACTGCGATGTCGACCCGCGTCTCGGCTCGCTTGACGACTTCGATGACATGATCGCTGCGGCTCACGCGCGCGGCATCAAGGTCATCGTCGACATCGTGCCCAACCATTCATCCAACCAGCACCCCTGGTTCAAAGCCGCTCTTGCCGCCGGCCCCGGATCGCCCGAGCGCGCCCGTTATATCTTCCGCGATGGTCGCGGCGAGCATGGCGAGCTGCCTCCCACCAATTGGAATGCCAACTTTGGCGGCCCCGCATGGACGCGTGTTGCGGACGGTCAGTGGTATCTGCACATGTTTACGCCCGAGCAACCGGACTTTGACTGGTCATGCCCCGAGGTTCATGCGCTCTTTTGCGACGTCCTGGCGTTTTGGAGCGATCGAGGCGTCGACGGCTTTCGCATTGATGTGGCGCAGGGTCTCGCCAAGGATCTCGACCGCGATGACCTCGACCGGTGGCATCTCGCCGAGGGCGATGACATGGTTGACGACGGCACCCATCCGCTGTGGGACCGCAATGAGGTCCACGAGATCTATCGCGAGTGGCGCCGCGTGTTCGACCGCTATAATCCGGCGCGCAGTGCCGTTGCCGAGGCGTGGGTGCTGCCCGAGCGCCAGTATCTCTATGCGCGTCCCAGCGAGCTTGGCCAGACATTCAACTTTGAGTTTGCCAAGGCCACTTGGACCTATGATGACATGCACACTGCAATCGAGAAGGGCTTGAAGGCAGCCGTCGAATCCGATTCCGCCTCGACCTGGGTACTCTCCAACCACGACGTGCCGCGCGTGGCGACACGCTATGCCCTGCCGCAAATCAAGGCGACGCGCTACCACCAGATTGCGCTCGACTGGCTCTTACGCGACGGGTCGTCTTATGACGAGGACCGTGAACTCGGCGAGCGCCGCGCGCGGGCGGCCCTTTTGCTTGAACTGGCGCTTCCGGGCTCGGCATACGTGTATCAGGGTGAGGAGCTCGGCCTTTTTGAGGTGGCTGACATCCCGTGGGCTGCACTCGAAGATCCTACTGCGACCAATACGCGCGGACCGAAGCGTGAGAAGGGGCGCGACGGCTGCCGTGTGCCCCTGCCGTGGGTGGCGGCGGACGATCCCGCGCAGGGCGGATCGTTTGGGTTTTCGCCGGCGGACGCCGATGCGGCGCCCCATCTGCCGCAACCTGCATGGTTTTCCGATTACGCTGCCGATAGGGAAGAAGCGGACCCGACATCGATGCTTGCGCTCTATCGTGACGCCCTCTGGCTTCGGCGCAAGCTGCGCGGCTGCGCCAACGATCTTGCGTGGCTCGATCTTGACGGGCGCACCGGTCTTGCGGATGGTGCCGAGGGCGCCGAGGGCGGCGTTATCGCCTATCGCCGCGACAACGGCTGGGCGTGTGTGACGAACTTCGGCGCAGCACCCGTGGAGCTGCCGGCGGGCAGGGTCCTGCTCACCTCATCACCGCTTGCAGACGGCAGGCTCGCGCAGGACAGCTCTGCCTGGATCATGCTCGGTGAGATGTAGGGGTCTCTTGCGGCGAGATTGCGTTTGCCCGCGCCTTCCGTGGTGGCTGATGTCTTCGCGAGGTTCGCGAGGGCGTTGCAAAACTTTTTAAAAAAAGTTCTTGCATAGGATGCGGGCATCACGTAAGATTAATCCTCGTAAGCGGACATGGCT
>CABUVC010000244.1 GCA_902494855.1 uncultured Collinsella sp. | reverse complement strand
GGCGGGGCGCGTGCGGTAGTAGTACGGCGTCATCTGGAACACCGCCTCAATGTCGGCCTGCGTCCGGAGCGTAATATTCGCAGACACCCGCTGCGTTCCGACTAACTCGAGCTCGGTGGTCTTCGGCAGCTTCTCATCGTTAAGGTACGGCGTGTCGTAGAGCACCTCCTTGAGCCCAAAGAGATGACGGGCGCCCGGCACCACGGTGTAGAGCGAGCCCTCTGGCGCCAGCACGCGGGCAAATTCGCGCTCGTTAAAGGGAGCAAAGAGTTCGGTCACCATATCGAAGGCGCCATCGGCCACGGGGATATCCTTCATGTTGGCCACGAAATAGGTCGTATCGCCGCGCTTGGCGGCCAGACGTACCATTTCTTTGCCCAGGTCAAAGCCATAAGCGTCCACGCCCGGCACCGCGCCCATGGCGCTGGTGTAGTAACCCTCGCCGCAGCATATATCGAGCAGCGTCATGGGGCCGCTCATAGACGCGGCACGCCCAGACACCTGTTTGCACACCAGCTCGACCATCGCATCGCGCAACGGCGCATAGTAACCGCGGTTCAGAAAGTCACGACGGCTGCGCGCCTGCGACTTAGGATCACCCATGGAGTCACCGCTCTTGGACGAGCGCAGCAGATATAGATAGCCCTCGCGCGCTCGGTCGAACCGGTGTCCGCCCGTGCACGCAGCACCGCGCTCGTCGTCCACCAACGGCTCATGGCAAACGGGACACAACAACATGGCAACTCCTTAGCGCGAACAACACAACGCCCACCATTGTCGCACGCCTTCCCCACCTAGTCATTGGGACGTTCTTGAACGACTAGTCGTTTAAGAACGTCCCCAACGACTAGCCGATTAGGAGTATCATCATCTGCGCAAATAAGCACGGAAAAGCATATTAGAGATTGAGAGCGTATGGCTGATACCGCATCTAAGCACATTGACATGACCACCGGTTCGCTGTGGCGCAATATTCCCCTGTTCGCCTTCCCCGTGGCCGCCACGAGCATCTTGGAGCAGCTGTCGAACCTCATCGCCACGGTCATCATCGGCAACTTCTCGGGCGACCAGGGAACCCTCGCCATGGCGGCGGTCGGCTCCAATGTTCCGCTTACCAGTCTTATGCTCAACCTGTTTATTGGCATGTCGCTTGGCTCCAACGTGGTCATCGCCAACGCTATCGGCCGCAACGATCAAAACATGGTCAAACGCGCCGTCCATACCTCGATTTTAATGGCGCTCGTGGGCTTTGTCGTCATCGCGCTGGGCGAGATCTTTGCCGAGCCCATGCTCACCGCGCTCAACGTTCCTGCCGAAACCATGCCGCTCGCTTCGCTCTACCTGCGCGTCTTTTTGCTCAGCCTGCCCTCGATCTTGCTCTACAACTTTGAGGCCGCGATCTTCCGCTCCGTCGGCATCACCCGCATGCCGCTGCAGGCGCTTGCCGTGTCCACCGTCCTCAACATTGGCTTGGACCTCATCTTTGTCCCCGTACTCCACTGGGGCGTCGCGGGCGTCGCCATCGCCACCGCCATCGCCTACACCGTCAGCGCCGCTACGCTCTTTATCCGCCTGCTCAAGACCGACTCCGTCGTCCGCGTCACCCCACGCGACCTGGCTATCGACCCCGTCGCCCTCAAGCGCATCGTCAAGATCGGTCTGCCCGCCGGCATCCAGAGCGCCGTCTTTGCCGTCGCCAACATCATCATCCAGTCTGCCATCAACAGCCTGGGCACCGAGGTCATGGCGGCATCGAGCGCCGCCATGAGCCTGGAGTACGTGTGCTACAACCTGCTCAACAGCTTTAGCCAGGCTTGTACCACCTTTGTGGGACAAAACCACGGTGCCCGCCAGATCGACCGCTGCACCAAAACACTCAAGGTCTGCCTGGTCGAAGGCGGTATCGTTGCACTCACCACGATTATCGTTATTGTCGGCCTGGGGCGCGAGATCTTGTCGCTGTTCAACAGCGATCCCAACATCGTCTCGATCGGCTATATCCGCGTGTGCTCGATCTTCCCGGCGTACGCCTTTAGCATGTTCTACGAAAACATGTCGGGCTACCTGCGTGGCTTTGGTATCTCGCTCACGCCCGCCCTCATCACCATGATCTGCGTCTGCGGCATCCGCTTCTATTGGGTGTTCTGCGTGTTCCCGCACTTCCGCACCTTTGCGAACATCATGATGGTCTACCCCATCAGCCTGGGCACCACGGCATTCTTTATGGTCGTGGCGGTATTGCTCTGCCACCCGGCACGCACCTATCGCACCGCCCAAGCCAAAGCGACAGCCCGCTAAACACCGCACTCAACGCCACGCCAGTCATTAATTGACAATATGCGAGCTCATATAGCCGATAAAGTGCCTCGTGGCGATGGGCATGGTGTCCCAACTGCGCCAGGCGGCCACCACGTCGCGCGAGGGGGCATGCACGATGGGCCGCACACGAATATCGGCTCGCATGCCCTCCACAGTACGACGGTAGAGCATACTCACGCCTAGGCCCTCCTCCACCATCG
>CABUVC010000243.1 GCA_902494855.1 uncultured Collinsella sp. | reverse complement strand
CCTCGGGCGTGTGCGAGACCGGGTCGACCTTGTGAATGGTCAGCTCATTGCACTTGCCGATCCACCACTGGTAGGTCATGTAGACCGTGCCCTTGTTGATGCGATCGCTCACGTCGGCGCGGCTGTATACCTGGCCGCGGCGGCTGTGAATCGAGACGATATCGCCATTCTTGATGCCGCGCGCCTGGGCGTCCGCGGGATTCATGCGGACAAAGCCGGGCTCGTCGGCAAGCAGCGCCAGCGTCTTGCAGTTGCCGGTCATCGAGCGGCAGCTGTAGTGGCCGACCTCGCGGACGGTGCACAGGATGAGCGGGTACTCATCATCGGGAAGCTCGGAGGGCGCCTCCCAGTCGTGCGCCATCAGGTTGGCGCGGCCGTCCTTGGTGGTGAACTTGCCACCAGCGAACATGTCGGGCGTACCGTGGTCGTTCACATCGGTGCTCTTGACGGGCCACTGGGCGTAGCCGCCCTCGGGAGCCATCTTCTCGTAAGTCGCGCCCACAAAGTTGGGGCACAGGCTAATGCACTCGTTCCAGATCTGCTCGGTGTTGTCGTAGTGCATGGGATAACCCATACGCGTGGACAGGTCCGCGAAGATCTCCCAGTCGTGACGGCACTCGCCCTTGGGCGGAACGGCCGCGTCAAAGTGCTGGAAGCTACGGTCGGATGCGGTAAAGACACCCTCGTGCTCGCCCCAAGAGGTAGCGGGCAGGATGACGTCGGCGAGCATGGTCGTCTGCGTCATAAAGATGTCCTGGCAGATGAACAGATCCAGCTCGGAGAGCGTCTTGCGCATACCGGCCGAATCGGGCTCGGTCTGCACCGGGTCCTCGCCGTAGTTGTAGAAGCAGTGCACCTTGCCCTCGTCGACCAGGTGGCCCAGGTCGGTGAGTTTGTAGCCCTCCTCGAGCGGGAGCTTTTCCTCGGGCACGCCCCAAGCCTTGGCAAACTTGGCACGCACAGCCGGGTCGGTGACCTTCTGGTAGCCAGGGTACAGGTTGGGCAGCATGCCCATATCGCAGGAGCCCTGGACGTTGTTCTGACCGCGCACGGGCGCGAGGCCGGAATTGGGTTTGCCGATCTGGCCGGCAACGCAGGCGATGGAGGCGATGGTGTGCACCGTCTTCAGGTTCTGCTTCTGCTGGCATACGCCCATGCCCCAGCCAATGATGGCAGAAGGCTTCGCCGTGGCGTACATCTCGGCAGCTTGGTGGATCAACGCGGGCTCGACACCCGTGATGTCCTGTACGGATTCGGGAGTGTAGTTCTTGATGGTCTCCCACCACTCGTCAAAGCCGTTCGTGTGCTCGGCGACGAATTCCTTGTCGTAGAGGCCATCGTTGACCAAGCAGTTGGCAAAGGCGTTGAGGAACGCGACGTTGCAACCGTTCTTGATCGGAAGGTAGAGATCGGCGATACGCGCGGTTTCGATATGGCGCGGATCGGCGACGATGATCTTGCAACCCTTTTCTTTGGCTCGCACGATACGCCTTGCGACGATGGGGTGCGAATCGGCAGGGTTATAGCCGAAGAGGAAAATGCAGCCCGCATCCTCCATACCGGGGATGGAGCATGACATGCAACCTGAACCAACCGTGTCCATCAGACCGAGGACAGTAGGGCCGTGTCAAGTACGGGCGCAGTTGTCCACGCTGTGGGTGCCGATGCACGCACGCGTAAACTTCTGCATGACGTAGTTCGCCTCATTGCCGCCGCCTCGCGAAGAGCCGGTGGTCATGACAGCGTTAGGACCATATTCGTCAATTATGGCCTGCATCTTAGATGCGGTGAAATCCAGTGCCTCGTCCCAGCTTACGCGCTCAAGACCCGCGCCCTTAGTGCGGCGGATCATCGGGTGCAGTACGCGAGGAGTCAAGATCTTGGTGTCGTTGATGAAGTCGTAGCCGCTCATACCCTTAAGGCACAGCTCGCCCTGATTGGTGATGCCGTTGAGCGGTTCGGTACCCACGACCTGGCCGTTTTGGACCAGGAGGTTAAACTGGCAACCGGCGCCGCAGTACGGGCAGATCACTTTATGCTTCTCCATGACACCCTCCTTCCTTTTTCTGCTACCGAATACTCGGTACTTATTTGACAATCATTGGGCCTGTCGCCCGACGCTTACGCCTCGTTTTCGATGGTGGCGCGGGCACGCTCGGCAGTCAGTTCTGCCAGACGCTCCTCGTCTACCAGGGTGAGGCCCTTGGTCGGGCATGCCTCGGCACACGCCGGACCGCCGGGACGGTCCACGCACAGGTCGCACTTGAGCACGAAGCTCTTAGTCTGCGAACCGACGCGAACGTCACCCATCAAGACGGGGACCTGCGTGGTCGCCACGCTCACGGCGCCAAAGGGGCATGCCATGACGCAGCTCTTGCAGCCAATGCAGTTGTCCTCGTTGACGCCGATGCGATGGTTCTTTGGATCAAAGAACAAGGCGCCCGTAGGACAAGCCTTGGCGCACGGGGCATCCTCGCAGTGATGGCAAGCCACCGGTGCGGAGATCTCGTACGTACGCGTCACGCGCAGGCGCGG
>CABUVC010000242.1 GCA_902494855.1 uncultured Collinsella sp. | reverse complement strand
GGCCCCGCCGCTTTATGCCGATGCGTAGCGAGCGCTAGCGCTCCATGTTGGGAACGATGCTGCCCTCCGTTACTGCGCGCACGGCCAAGCGCATGATGTTGTCGTAGCCGGTCTTATTGAGAATCTCCGAGATGCGGCGTTTGATGGTGCCCTCGCTCATAAACAGCTCGGCCGCGATCTCGCGGCGGCTTTTGCCCTCGCAGGCAAGGCGCAAGATCGACAGCTCGACATCGTCGAGGGCCGCCGTGCCCGAGAAGATGCTCTCGGGCGGCTTGGGAAACGTGCAGTAACCCGCCAGCGTGGAGCGCATCACGGCGAATAGCTCGTCGATACCGACGTTCTTGTACACAAAGCTGTCGACGCCCGCCTCGCGCGCCTGGTCCACAAAGGTGATTTCGGGCATACCCGTCATGATAATGACGCGGCACTCGGGCAGTTGTTCTTTGATACGCGCCGCCGCCACGATGCCGTTGGAATCGTGCTCGGTGCACACGTCCATCAGTATCATGTCCGGGCGCTCCTTGAGCGCGACACCCAAGGCCTCGGAAGCATCGGCAATGGCGGAAACAACGGTCATATCGGGCTGGTCGCCAACGGAGCGCGCCAGGCTCTCGCGCAGGATGGCCTGGTCTTCGACTATAAGGACGCGAATCATGAACTTCTCCTTTGGACCGTGGCGTTGGAGGCGAGCGGGATGGACACCGTAAGCGTGAAGGGCGGGGCGGTGTGAACTTCCAGGCTGCCGCCCAGATTCTGTGCGACATGCCTCATACCTGGGATACCCGTTCCCTCGCGATACGATACGGGTGCAGGCGCGCCGTCGTTAGAAACGGCCATCCGCGCAACAGCGCCGTCTTCCGACGTCTCCTGCCGCAGGCGCACATGGACCCGATGGGCCTGTGCATGCTTGGTGGCATTGGTCGAGGCCTCGCGGATAATCTGCAGAAAGGCTGCGGCGACGCGCGCGTCGCTTGGTAGCTCGCCCTCCACATCGATCTGCACGCTCACTAGGCCAAAGGCATGGACGATATCGCCCAGTTGCTCTGCCGGTTCGGTGTCGCCCCCGCTGCGCAGATCGGCAGCGATTGAGCGCAGCAGCGGGTCGATCTGCTCGAGTGACTCGTCATCCAGGCGCCCCTCCTCCAGATAACGATGGAGGATGGACAGGCGCTGCCCGATCACGTCGTGCACGCGAGCGCGCATACGCAGATAGGCCGCATTGTCAGCAACTTTTTTGACTTCTTCGATCTGGGCTTGGAGCTCTTGGCCCGCAAGCTCAAGCAGGTGGTTGGCTTGCGCCAGGCGATCATGAGCATGCGCATACTCTGTTACATCCAGGCCGATAATGCGCTCGAAGAGGCGGCCCGAAACCATAACGTCATCGTGCACAAACAAGCGAATCTCGGCGGGAGAAACTTCGACCACCGCCCGCGCCTCACCAAAGCGGTCCAGATTAATCCGCACGCGGTTCCTGCTGCTTTCGGGCATTTGCATGCTGAGTTTGCGCAGGTCGTTCCATGTACCGCTCATATCGCCTAGGTCGGTGGGCATATGAAGCTCCACTAGGTTTTTGCGCATGCAGCGGTTCATGAGCAGCGGACGGCCCCTCGGGTCCAGATACAGGATGCCCACGGGAATCACGTTGATGGTCTCGATCGTCGAGAACATGGTGATATCCTCCTGGCGGTTACGGACGTCCATCAAGAGCGCCGCGATGGAACGGAACAGGAAGAACGCTCCCTCTGCGATAAGGACAACGGTCCACGCCGAGCCCATGGCAAAAACCACCGGCGGCGTAACGGCGACAACAAGCAGCAGCTCGACCAGCATGACGGGGCGACGATAACGCACCATAAGTACCACGCCATAGGCAAAGATCGCGGCATTGAGCCACAGCACTCCGCCCATTGCCCTGGCGCAAACGTCAAGCGGCGCCACCAGATACGAGCCAGATGACGCGAATAAGATGAGCGCCGAAATCATCAGGTGAAGCACAAGACTCGCCTCGTAGGCGCAAATCACCTTACGGTTATAGGACGAGCGGCGCGATGCGATGAGCGGGACGTGGATCGTCTGCAGACACGCAGCCAGGGCAAAGACAACATCGAGCGCAACGATTTGGGGAAGGATGAGCGAAATCTGCATCGTCACTCACCCGCCCGCGGCATCAAGACGATCATGCGCAGCTGGCCGGGCTCGCCCTCAAGGCGGTATGCCACGTTGCGCCCTTGCAGAGCGCTTTCGAGCTCTTGCGCAGCGGGCGTCTGCGAAAGATCTTCATCATCGTTGGAAAAAAGCGTGGCGCGCAGCTCGACACTGCATCGGTCATGGTCGCCCAAGTGATACATAAGCGCCGGATGGTCGGTGGTGTAGGCAAAAAACGCAAAGTCATACACGCAGTCGTACAGGGCGCTTACCGTACTGGCGTGCATCGGGCGCCGTATGGCGATAATCGAGGCGCAATCGATATCGATGGTGCGCAGGTCGCTTGCGAGCTCGTTGGCAATGAGCTGAATGCGGTCGCGATCAAAACCGCTCT
>CABUVC010000241.1 GCA_902494855.1 uncultured Collinsella sp. | reverse complement strand
TCCTAACTTCGGCAACGATCAGTTCGAGCTTCCCGACTTCCTGAAGCGCGGTAGCTTCTAAGTCGTTCTTTGCATTGTTGTGCACAGGGGCGTGTCCGTATGGACGCGCCCTTTTTATTTCGACTTTGTAAACTAGAACCTCCAATCTCTTTACGTTCCCTTTACGATTGCCTCCAGCGCAGCAGGTATCCTTTTAGAGAAGTATGACAGCCGTATAAACGCTGGCTGTAGCGGCGATGCCGCGGTACTTGTGTTATTAGGAGGCTTTAGTATGGCAGCACGTGCGGACAAAGTTTCGCGTGTCGACCATGATGGAGTTACGTTGGTGGAAGGCGCGACATCCGATGTTCGCTTTGCCTTCACCGAGCGCGCAGGTGGCGTTTCCGAAGATGCGTACTCCTCACTCAACTTGGGCTCGCATGTTGGCGATGATCCCTTTGCTGTTCAAGAAAATCGTCGCCGCGCACTCGAGGCTATGGGTGCCGCCGAGTGCGAGCACAACCTGCTCGTTCCCAATCAGGTCCATGGTGACCATATCGTTGCGGTGACCTCGAACGGCGCCGATGACCTTGAGGACGTCCGCGAGCAGATTGCCGAGGGCTGCGATGCCATCGTCTGTACGGCGCATAACGTACCCGTGCTGCTCTGCTTCGCCGACTGCGTTCCCGTGGTTCTGGTGGCCCCCGGCGGATTTGCCGTGGTGCACTCCGGTTGGAAGGGCACGATTGCACGTATTTCCGCCAAGGCGTGCCAGGCGCTTTGCGATGCTGCCGGTTGCGATGCGAGCGACGTTTCCGCCTATATCGGCCCCCATATCCTGGGTGACGAATATGAGGTATCCCAGGAACTCATGGATTGCTTTGCCGCCGAGTTCTCGTGCATCGATGCGAGCACCTCTCGCATGCTCGATCTTTCCGCTGCCATTTGCGAGGCGCTGGTAGATGTCGGTGTCGATGCGGATAATATCGTGGATACCCAGCTTTCGACTGTGCGTCAGAACGACCGCTTTTATTCCTACCGTAACGAGGGCGGCACCTGTGGGCGCCATGCTGCGATCGGCGTGATGCTATGAGAAAGATCGTATCGGTCCTGAGCGCCGCTGTGCTTACGCTTACGCTGTGCGCCTGTTCTTCGGGATCTTCTACCTCTTCCATTACCGTCGCCGGCTCCACGACCTGCCTTCCTATCGCCGAGATTGCGGCCGAGGGCTTTAAGGAGGAGACCGGCATCGACGTGCTCGTTTCCGGTTTGGGTTCTTCCGCTGGCATCGAGGCCGTCAGCGCCGGCACGGCCGATATCGCCAGCTCCTCCCGTGGACTCAATGCCGACGAACAGGATCTGGGCCTGACTCCCATCGTCATTGCCCACGACGGTATCGCGGTCATCGTGAACGACGATAACCCGGTCGATAACCTCTCGACCGAGCAGCTCCGCGATATCTACGCCGGCAAGATTACCAATTGGAAAGAGGTCGGTGGCGAGGACCTGAGGATTCAGGTTATCAACCGAGATGAGGCGTCCGGCACGCGTGAGGCCTTTCGCACCATCGTGATGGACGGCACCCCGTTCGATCGCCGCTCGGCCGTTCTTTCGGGCACGGGCCAGGTGCGCGACGTGGTATCTCGTTCGCGCGGTGCCATTGGCTACATTTCGCTGGGCTTCGTCGATAGCCTCAACGCCAAGACCTCGGTCAAGGCCGTCTCGGTCAATCATGTTGAGGCGTCCGAGAAGACGGTCGCGAGCGGCGGCTATCCCATCTCGCGCGACCTTTACTTCTTTGTGAAGGGCGAGCCTTCGCAGCAGGCGCAGGATTACATCGACTACGTGACGTCCGAAAAGATGGACAAGCAGATTCGTGAGGCGGGCTTTATCCCCGTCACCAACGACGAGAAGGGGAGTGAGTAGCATGGAAGCACAGGAAAACTCCCAGACTGAGCAGAATGTTCAGACGCCCAAGAAGCGCGAGCTGGCGCTCGTATCGCGCAGTACCTATATCAAGGAGAAGGCGCTGCAGTGGATCTTCTTTGCCTGCGCGTTCTTGGCGGTCGTTACCGTCATCCTGATTTTTGTCTTTACCACGTACTCGGCGCTTCCCGTCTTTACCGACATCGGTCTGGCGGACTTCTTTGGCTTTACGTGGGCGCCCTCTGAGGGCCACTACGGCATCATGTCGCTGCTTGCCGGCTCAGGTCTGGTGACCGTCGGTGCGCTCGCCATGGGCGTGCCGCTGGGCGTGGGTACGGCCGTTTACCTGGTCGAGATTGCCAGCAAGCGTGTGCGCAAGCTCATTAGCCCTGCCGTCGACCTGCTGGCCGGCATCCCTTCTATCATCTACGGCTTTTTCGGCATGATCATCATCCGCCCGTTTATCGCACAACTGACCGGTGGTCTTGGTTTTGGTGCGCTGACAGCGTGGTTCGTGCTCGCCATCATGATCGTCCCCACCATCACCACGCTCACCATCGATGCCCTCAATTCCATTCCCATGGGTATTCGCGAGGCATCCTATGCCATGGGCGCCACCAAGTGGCAGACCATCTAT
>CABUVC010000240.1 GCA_902494855.1 uncultured Collinsella sp. | reverse complement strand
GGCATCGAGCGTGCCGTACTGGTCAAAGACATAAGCCACGCCACCCGTCATGCCGGCAGCGAAGTTCTGCCCGACCTCGCCCAGGATGAGCGCCAGACCTCCCGTCATGTACTCGCAGCCATGGTTGCCGCAGCCCTCGACCACCACGGTGGCGCCGGAGTTGCGCACGCCAAAGCGCTGGCCGGCCAGGCCATTAATGAAGCCGCGGCCGCTCGTGGCGCCAAAGAACGCAACGTTGCCCACGATGATGTTTTCGTCGAACTTATAGGTCGCATGCGGGTTGGGGCGCACCGACACCTCGCCGCCCGAAAGGCCCTTGCCAAAGTAGTCGTTGGCGTCGCCGCACACGTTGAGCGTAATGCCGCGCGGCAGGAAGGCGCCAAAGCTCTGACCGGCCGAACCATCGCAATCGATGGTGATGGAGCCGGCGGGCAGGCCCTCGGGATGCGCCTTGGTCACCGCGTTGCCCAAGATGGTGCCCACGCAGCGGTTGACGTTGGCGATGTCGGCGCGGAAGCGAATCGGACGCAGGTGCGCACGGGCATCGGCCGTATAGGGCACAAACAACGTGGAGTCGAGCGTCTTGTCGAGCTCGCTGTCCGCAGCCATCTGGGGCAGGAAGTGACGGCCGTCGGCACCCGGGATGTGGGCACCAAACTCACAGGTCGCGCTCGCCAGCACGGGCGACAGATCCAGCAGGTTAGCCTTGCGGTTGCCCGGGATCTCGATCTGGCGCAAGCACTCGGGATGGCCGACCATCTCGTCGACGGTGCGGAAGCCCAGGCTCGCCATGACCTCGCGCAGCTGCTCGGCAACAAAGAGCATAAAGTGCTCGACGTGCTCTGGCTTGCCGCGGAAGCCGCGACGCAGGCGGCAGTTTTGCGTAGCGATGCCGGCCGGGCAGGTATCCTGCTGGCAGTCGCGCTGCATGAGGCAGCCCATGGAGATGAGCGGCATGGTCGCAAAGCCAAACTCCTCGGCGCCCAACAGGCAGGCGACAGCGACGTCGGTGCCGTCCATGAGCTTGCCGTCGGCTTCGAGCACCACGCGTGAGCGCAGGCCGTTTTGCAGCAGCGTCTGCTGGGCCTCGGCAAGGCCAAGCTCCAGCGGCAGACCGGCGTGCCAGATCGAATCGCGCGCCGCAGCACCGGAGCCGCCGTTGTGGCCGCTGATCAAGATCTTGTCGGCAGCACCCTTGGCCACACCGGTGGCGATGGTGCCGACGCCGGCCTCGCTGACCAGCTTGACCGACACGCGTGCGCCGGGGTTGGCGTTCTTAAGATCGAAGATCAGCTCCGCCAAGTCCTCGATGGAGTAGATGTCGTGGTGCGGCGGAGGCGAGATCAGGCCGATGCCGGGCGTGGACTGACGGACCTCGGCGATCCAGGGGTAGACCTTCTTGCCGGGCAGGTGGCCGCCCTCGCCGGGCTTGGCGCCCTGGGCCATCTTGATCTGAATCTCGAAGGCGCTGCACAGGTAGCGGCTCGTCACGCCAAAGCGCGCACTTGCCACCTGCTTGATCGCGGAGTTCTTGGAATCACCGTTAGCCAGCGGGGTCTCGCGACGCGGATCCTCACCGCCCTCGCCGGAGTTGGAACGGCCGTGCAGGCGGTTCATGGCGATGGCCATGCACTCGTGTGCTTCCTTGCTGATGGAGCCGTACGACATGGCGCCGGTGTTAAAGCGGCGGACGATGTTGAGCGCGGGCTCGACCTCGTCGAGCGAAACCGGCGTGCGGCCGCTGGCATCAAAGTCGAGCAAGTCGCGCAGACGCACGGCACGGCCGGTGCGGTGCAGGCGGGCGCTGTACTCCTTAAAGGTGTCGTAGCTGTCCTCACGGCAGGCGGTCTGCAGCAGGTAGACGACCTGGGGGTCGATGAGGTGTTCCTCGCCGCCGAGCGGGCGCCACTTGGTCAGGCCCAGCGTGGGCAGCTGATCGGGAGCCGGGCTTTTAAGGATGGCGAGCGCAGCGTCATAGCGCTCGTTTTGCTCGCGCTCAACGTCCTCGACACCCATACCGCCCACACGGCTCACCGTGCCGGCGAAGTACGCGTTGACGAACTCCGGAGTAAAGCCGACGGCCTCGAAAATCTGCGCGGAGTGATAGCTCTGCACCGTGGAGATACCCATCTTGGACATGATGGAGACGATACCCGCCGTCGCGGCCTTGTTGTAGTTGTCGATGCCCTGCTCGGCCGTCACGTCCAGGTCGCCGCGTGCTGCCAAGTCGCGGATGCACGCATGCGCATTGTACGGATAGATGCCGCTTGCGGAGTAGCCCACCAGCGCCGCAAAGTCGTTCGGGGACACGGCATCGCCGCACTCCACCACGATGTTCACGCCGTCGCGGACCGCAGCCTCAACGTCCTCTGCAAGCTGCTTGAGCGCAGCCTGCAGCGCGCCCTCGCCGGCGTCACGACGGTAGACGGCACGGAAACGGCGAGTCTTAAAGCCCACGCGGTCGATGGCGCAAATGCGGTCGAACTCCTCCTCGCTCAGCAGCGGACGCTCCAGGCGAACCAGCTGGCAGGCCGTACGGGAATCCTC
>CABUVC010000239.1 GCA_902494855.1 uncultured Collinsella sp. | reverse complement strand
TCGAGCGCAACGACGCCCTTGATGGTGGCACCGCCGGGCGAGCACACGGCATCCTTCATCGCCGCAGGATGCTGGCCAGTTGCAAGCTGCAGCTTTGCCGTACCCAGCACCATCTGGCTCACAATGCGATAGGCATCGGCACGCGGGATACCGTGCTTGACCGCCGCATCGCCCAGGGCCTCGATCGCCATGGCGACGAATGCCGGAGCGCAACCACCCACCGTGCCGCCCACAAACAGCTGGCTCGTATCGAGCTCGACGACAGCGCCAAGCTTACCGAGCAGGTCGAGCACAACAGCACGCTGCTCGCCGTTGAGCGTAGAGGACTTTTCGCAGGCGATGACGCCCTCGCCCACCGAAACCGGCGTGTTGGGCACCGTCGAGATATGAGCGACGCCCGGCAGGACCTGCTCCCACTTGGCACTGTCCCAGGTCCAGGCAACTGACAGAACGACCTTTTTGGCAAGAGCATCCTTGAGCGGGGCGAATACCTTCTCGATCATGTACGGTTTGACCGCAGCAACCACGATATCGGATGCGGCGACAACCTCGGCGGCATCGTGGCAAGCGGCCATCCCACGCGCCTCACAGCGCTCAACCAGCGCGTCGTAGCGACCCGCACAGGCGCACATATCGCTCGCAGCTACACCGGCAGCGATCCAGCCATCAGCCATGGCGCTCGCCATATTGCCAAAACCGACAAATCCGATCTTCATATCACACAGTCCTCTCAGATGCGTTCCTCAAAACGAAAGGTATTGTCCCACGCCATTGTTTCGTATTGCCAACCTATTTGTGATACGGCTCGCCACGACTGATCTTGCAGGCACGGTAAATCTGCTCTAGCAGCACCACACGCGCCAGGTTATGAGGCAAGGTAATGCGTCCAAAGCTGAGCATCTCGTCGGCGCGGGCGCGCACCTCATCACTCACGCCGTCCGAACCGCCGATTACAAAGGCAATGTCGCTGCTGCCTCGCAGCATAAGATCGTCGAGCCTCGCCGAGAGCTCCTCACTCGAACGCTCCTTGCCCTCGATAGCCAGCAGGATCACATGCGCTCGAGACGGCAAGGCAGCAAGAATCGCCGCCCCTTCCTTGTCACGCGCGGCATCCACACCGCCCGCCTTGGCCGGGTCGATATCGGCCACCTCGCGCATATCCACCTTGGCATAGGCGCCCAGACGCTTCGTGTACTCAGCGCAGGCATCCTTCCAAAAGCGCTCTTTGAGCTTGCCAACACAAACGACGGTGTATTTCACGCGTGCCTACTCCTTTGACTCGTTCTGAACCTTACCGGCAGCCAGCATCTGCTCGAACATAGAGGCCGACTGCGAGAAGTCACTCGGCAACACGACCGTCGAGTTTTTGCCCGTACGTGCGAACTCCGTCATCATCTCGGTCCACTGCGTAAACATGAACAGCTGGTTGGCCTCATCGTTGCCAACACCCGTCTCCTGGATAATCTCGAGCGAGTCCTTGATGCCCAGCGCGATCGCCTTGCGCTGGTTGGCGATGCCCTCGCCCGCCTTTTCCATAGCCTCAGCCTCGGCGGTCGCCTCGGTGACGCGCTTGATGCGGTCTGCCTCGGCGAGCTCCTGTGCCGCAGCGCGCTTGCGCTGGGCGGCGTTGATGTCGTTCATGGAGTTCTCAACCTCGGTCGGCAGTGCGATTTTGGTGATGAGCGTCGACACGAGGGTGAAGCCGTAGGCGGCCATCTGCTCGGAAACGGTAGCGTTGACATCCTTGGCGATGTCATCCTTCTTGGCAAAGACCTCATCGAGTGTGTAGACGGGGATGGAGGAGCGCAGGGCGTCGGTGATGAAGTCGCGCATCTGGTCGACGGGCTCCTGCAGCATGTAGTAGCTCTTGTAGATGCCCGAATCTGCCGGGCCGGCGCCCATGTCATAGCTCACGTGGTACTGAGCGGAGACCTCAAGGCCAATGGTCACGTTGTCCTGGGTCTTAACGTCGATGCCAAAACCATTTTTCATGGTGCGCAGACTCACCGTGGCGGCCTTGCGGTCAATCACGGGCACCTTCACGTGGAAGCCCGCGTTGACGATACGATTGAACTTACCCAAGCGCTCGATGATCACAGCGTGCTGCTGCTCAACGACGTAGCAGGCGTTGGGGAGCAGCAACAACAGGATGATGATGGGAATCAAAAGGCTGGTAAGGGCGGCGATGATACCGGAAAACAGCATGGTCTCTCCTCTGATAGGCACACGTTGCCATTAGGATACCCGTCCAAGGAGATCGTGCATAACAAAAAGCTCCCATTGCTGGGAGCTCTTTCAATCAATGGTGCGGGCGAAAGGACGTCCGCGTATCCGCTTCGCGGATCCGCACCGGCATCGGCCGCCTGCCGGCGTCCTCGCCAGCTCGCTAAAAACGCTCCGCGTTTTCTTGACGCTCGCTCCTTCGCAGGTTCAAGTCCCCGCGATGGGCACATAACAAAAAAGCTCCCATTGCTGGGAGCTCTTTCATTTAATGGTGCGGGCGAAAGGACTTGAACCTTCATGGGGTTGCCCCCATACGGACCTGAACCGTACGCGT
>CABUVC010000238.1 GCA_902494855.1 uncultured Collinsella sp. | reverse complement strand
GGGGCGATGGTCATAAACATGTCGTAGGCAGCAAAGCGATGATAGCGGAAGGTCGATTTGACCAGGTGCTTGCCATAGGTAAAAAAGACCTGATAGAAGCCCTTGGTCCAGCGCATGCGCTGTTTCCAGGACGCCTTAAACGTCACCGGCTGCTCGTCAAAGAACTCCGCCGGCGCATAGCCAATGCGAATGCCGTGAATGGCGCAGAACGTGGTGAACTGGATGTCCTCGGTCAGCGTGTGGAACTGCCAACCGTGCATGCCCTCGATGACACTGGCGGAGATGAGGTAGCCCGAACCCGAGACGGCGCAAGACGTCTTGCAGATGTTGCGCGCGTTGTTGAGAAAGCGCGCCTCGCGCAGATACCACGTGGCATTAGCCGCCGAGATCCACGAGCTGCCGAAGTTCTTGGAATTGCGATAGCTCGTGACCACATGGAAGCCCTGGTCAAAGGCATCGTTCATTTTGGACACGTAATCGCGGGAGATAACGTTATCGGCATCGAAGATAAAGTAGCCTTCAAACGTGTCGGGATACTCGTTAAGGATGCGGTCGAAGCCAAAGTCCATGACCCAGCTCTTACCCTTACGGGCAAGATCATTGCGCTCGTAAACAATGGCACCTGCCTCGCGCGCGAGCTGTGCGGTGTTGTCGGTGCAGGCGTCGGCAACCACGAAGACCTCGATAAGCTCGGACGGATAATCCTGGTCCTTGATGGAGCGAACGAGGTTGGCAATCACGGCCTCCTCGTTATGCGCAGCGATAAAGAAGGCATAGCGGTGGAGTTTTTTGGCCTTGGGAGGCGCGACCTCGCCACGAAGAGCGCCGATGACAAAGAAGACCACCTGGTACAGAAAGCAGACCGTGAGCAGCGTGACGACAATCTGGTTGAAGATCACGATGGGTGTGTTGGTTTGTAAAAAGGCGAGCATGCAGGCTCCCAGCAACGCGTTACGTAAACAATCGTATATCTTACCGCAGGCTTACCGAGTTCAAGAAACCACCTAATACTGGCTAGGCTTCGAGCAGACCGAGCTGCGGGACGATTTCGTCGCCAGCGGCAGTACGGCCGAGCGAACGCGGGGCCAGATCATCCAGAACCGCCGCAAGATCCCACGGCAGCTCATCGCGGCACTCAATACGCTCCCCCGTCACGGGATGATCGAATGCGACGCGCCAGGAATGAAGGAATTGCCTGGTCAGGCCCTGATCGGCGCGTGCATCGCACTTGCCGTAAAGTGGATCGCCCACGCAGGCGTGGTTGATATGGCGCATATGCACGCGAATCTGATGTGTGCGGCCCGTAAACAGGTGGCACTCGACGAGCGTATAGCCGTCGTCAAAACGCATGGAATCGAAGCGCTCGAGGACCTTAAAGGTCGTAATGGCCTGGCGCGCGAAAGGATCGTCAGAAACCGCCATCTTGACACGGTCGCGCGTCGATCGGGCAATACCGGTGTTAATGGTTCCCTCGTCCATGGCGATGTGCCCGTGGACAAGCGTGATATAGCGGCGGTCGAGTGTGCGCGTACGGATAAGATTTTGGAGCGCGCGCTGGGTGTCGTCGTCCTTTGCCGCAAGCATGAGACCCGAGGTATCGCGATCCAAACGATGCACGATACCGGGGCGATCCTCGCCCTGCACGGTGCCCAGATGGTCGATACCGCAGTGATAGACCAGGGCATTCGCGAGCGTACCGCTCTCATGACCATGCGCAGGATGGCACACCAGGCCACGCTGCTTGGAGAGCACAATGAGATAGTCGTCCTCATAGCGAATGTCGAGCGGGATGGCCTCGGGAATCACATCGGTGGGATCGTGCGGCTCAGGCAAATCGACCGAAATACGGTCGCCGGCTCTCACGGCGTACTTTTTAGACAGACAGGTCTCGCCATTGACACATACGGCACCGCACTCAATCAGATGCGCGCAGGCAGAGCGCGTAGGGCAGCCGTCATTGGAGCCCAGATAGGCGTCAAGACGCTGACCAGCGCAATCGTCGGCAACGAGAATATGGATGTCGGCCATTAACGCTCATTCCTTTCGCGAATCTTGCGGGCACGCTCCCCACGCTGCTTGGCTTTGCGCTTGGCGCGTGCCTCATCACGGGCATTGAGCTCGGCAGTCGCATCGACTTCGCGGGCCGCAGGGCTCAAGAACATGTAGCCGATGAGGGCAAGCACGACGCCTACGGTGATGCCGATATCGGCCACGTTAAAGACGGGAAAGTCGATGAAGGTGGTGGCAATAAAATCGGTCACAAAGCCAAAAGTCAGACGGTCGATTGCGTTGCCAATGGCGCCGCCCGCAACCATCGCCATGCCCACGACCTCAAGATGGGCGAGCTGGGATGCACGGAGCAAGTACACGGCAATGGCGACAATGACCGCAAGCGCCAACACAGCGAAAGCGACGCCATGACCCTCGCCCATGCTAAAGGCGGCTCCGATATTGCGAACAAACACAAAATCGATCACACCGGGGATAACAGTCACATGCAAAGCGTCGCCCACGGCACGAACCGCAAGCTTGGTCAGCTGGTCAACAAGCAACACAACGAG
>CABUVC010000237.1 GCA_902494855.1 uncultured Collinsella sp. | reverse complement strand
CCGGGACGACCAGCACCGGCGCCAGCGAGCGGACGCTTCTTATCCTGGTCCTTGGCGGTGAGTTTCTCGATAGCCTTTTTGATGGAGGCGGACGACACACCCAGGCGCATGAGGATGTCCATGGCCATGCCGTTGCCCTCTTCGACGATGCCGATCAGCAAGTGCTCGGTCGACACGTAGGTCTGGTTGTTTTCACGCGCCACGCGGAATGAACGCTCCATCACGCTAATGACGAGCGGCGTAAAGGCGAGCTTGGCCGCCTCGGTCTCCTCACTGGGCTCGGGAACCGTGGTCTGGACCTCTTTAAGAGTATCCATGATGTCGTCGTAGGAGATATCGAGCGAACGCAGTGCCTCGGCGGCAATGCCCTCGTCCTCCTTGGCGAGTGCGAGCAGCAGGTGCTCGGTACCCACCTTATTTGAGTGAAGATCGAGCGCTTCTTGCTTGGCCATGGACATGACCTTGCGCGCGCGATCGGTAAAACGGTCTAACATGCTAGTTCCTCTTAGACGAGCTAGTTTTTTCAAACGCAAAGCGCCGCCCGCGGCAGCGCTTTGGTCTCTTTACCCATATGGAGTATATGTTAACCGTTGGGACCTTTCCTGCCCGTAGCCGCGCGACAACGTCTACAAAAAAGGAATTGCCAGGTGCGTCTGCATCGGCCCAACGAGCGTGGATTTTCGGACACCCATTCCACGAGCGTGGATAATCTCCCGTTTTGAGCCCGTAAACAAGCCAAAAACGGGAGATTTTCCACGTTCATGTTTTGCGGATCAGTTTCATTTGCACCAATTAGCTGGTGTGGCGCCAGCGAGAGTCGGTGAGGGTTCTCGCCACGCCCAGGCCAACGGGCAGAAACGCCACAATGAGCACTGCACGCACAAACCAGCCGAGCATATTGACCGTGTCGAAGGTGCACATGTAATACATCGAGCGATACAGATACAAGCCCGGCACCATAATGACAATCGATGGCACCGTGAGGGCGATACGTGGGTAGGTGAGCTTGATTTCGGCTAAGCTCGCGAGCAGCCCCGATACCAGCGCGCCGATAAACGCTGCCGCCTCGGGAGGCATACCTACGCTCAGGCCCAGAAAGGGAAACAGCGTCGGCGCATCGACGAGCGTAAGGCGCAAGGTATTGGACACGGCGCCGATCAGCCCAGCTGCCGCGGCCATCTTTACCGGGCTGTTGAACATCACCGAGAAGCCGAATACGCCAACAAAGCTCATCACCACGCGCAGGAGCGTAAGGGCAAGCGGCGAAAGGCCGAGCGGGGCAAAATCATCCGGTGCCAGCCCCACACACTCGGCAACCATCCAGCCCACAAGGGTCGCCATCACAATAATCGACACGGCATACGAAAGACGCTCAATGCCGCTTCGCATATCGAGCTTAGCGATGTCGAGGCCTGCCGTAATGAGGGGAAAGCCGGGAATCACAAAGAGCATGGCGCCGATATAGCCTTCTTGGTGCGACATTGCCCCCGGTACGACCTGGCCAAGGCCGAGCAATGCCAGCAGATACGAAACGCAAGCGAGCGCAACGCCAATCGTCAGCGCGCTAAACTGGCCAAGACCCTGCTTGAGAATATGAGAGCGAGCAAAGTTGCCAACACCAGCGCCTACGAATGCGCAGGCCATCTCGATAGGGCCGCCGCCGAGCAAAAAGACGAAGGCGCCGCAAGCACAAGCTGCCGCAAGGCCCTGTTGCCAGGGAGAGTAATCGGGTTTTGAACTCTCAACGGTCTTGAGCATCTCGTGGTATTCGTGCACGGTAAACCGGCGCCCATACGTCTCGATTTCCTTTAGGAAGCTCTCTATCATCCAAATGCGATGGGTATTGACTCCCGTTGTGGGCAGGCTGACAACCTCGTTAAAGCAGTGGCCATCTTCGATGCAGGTGCACTCAAACGACAGAAGACTTAAGTCAACGTGGATGGTGACACCGAGTACGGCGGCAACACGATTCATGGTATCGCGCACGCGCCAGGCACCCGTTCCGCTTGCCAGCATAAGCATGCCGGTGCGGCAGATGATGGATGATTTATCGGTGAGCGGCGCATCGACGGCAAGCTCATCGCCTGCCGTCACGATCTGGTGCCAGTCAGTTTTCATATGGAGCGCGCCGGCACGAACGCCGTGGTGCATGGGGGCTCTCGAAAGCAGCGAGTCAAGGCGCGAAGGCTGTGGGGGCTCCGTTGATCCGACCTCGTCCTCATCAGTCTCTTCATCGACCAGATCAAAGGAATCAAGCGGCGCTGGCTCGCGACGATCGATTAGCTCCTCATCCTCATCATCAAAGTAATTGAACTGATCGAGCATGTCCTCTTCGATTGCACGCTCGCTCGCGTCGTCCATATAGACGCTCCCTTCCTACCGACTAACCCCCATCCTAGGCAGCAACGGCTAAAGGAAACATAAAAGAGACGACTATCAAAACAAGGACTGTCCCCAACTGCCGGCAGAAAAGGAACGTCCCCAAGTGCCAACCACGGCAATGCCGATGCTTTGGTAACGACAGCGAGCGGGTCGCATTTGTGACAAGGTGACGTGAAACGAAAGGGCGCT
>CABUVC010000236.1 GCA_902494855.1 uncultured Collinsella sp. | reverse complement strand
GGCTGCTCCGCCGACGACATCGTGGGTGTCGTGGCCATCACCGCCGTCCAGGCTCAGATGGCTGAGTAGCGGACATAGCCCCTCGGGACCCTACAGGGTAAAGCTCTGAAAACGTCCTCGGACATGTCGGAAGCCCCCGCTGCGCACTACGTGCGGCGGGGGCTTCCTCCGTCCTGCGGAATGTTTTCAGAGCTTTACCCTGTAGGGTCCCTGCCGCCACGTAGCAATCAGAGTATCTGGAGTGGACGGCGGCTTGGCTACGAGCTGGGGCTGAGGATCTGAATGGATGGGTGTCGTTGCTGGGAGCGCAGGCGTTACTGGTGATGATCACTTTGGGACTGGAATTTCCGCCTGCTAACAAAAAGGCCTCCTGAGCTGCTGCTCAGGAGGCCTTTCGTTCAATCGCAAGCGAACGCACTAGTTATTCGCGGTCAGACGCTCGACGTCGTGGGCGATCATGTATTCCTCGTCGGTGGGGATGACCATGACCGTGACGGCGGAACCGGCGGCGCTGATGACCTGCGGGCCGTTACCCACGGCCTCGCGGTTCTTGTTGTTGTCGATGCGCACGCCCAGCCACTCGAAGCAGTCGCAGAAAGCCTTGCGGATCGACCAGTCGTTCTCGCCGATGCCGGCGGTAAAGGTGATGGTGTCCACGCCCGCCATAGAAGCGATCATGGAGCCGGCCTGCTGCATGGCCTTGTAGGCGAACATATCGAAGGCGAGCAGGCAGCGCTCGTCGCCCTCGGAGGCGCGCGTACGGATGTCACGGGCGTCGTTGGAGATGCCAGAGATGGCAAGCAGACCAGACTGCTTGTTCATCATGTCATCGACTTCCTGGTAGCTGTAGCCGCCCTCGCGCTGCAGGTAGCACACGGTAGCCGGGTCAATGGAACCACAACGGGTGCCCATCATCAGGCCGTCGAGCGGCGTGAGGCCCATCGTGGTATCGCGGCACACGCCGTCCTCAATGGCGGCGAGCGAAGCGCCGTTGCCCAGATGACACGAAAGCAGACGGTGGCAGCGCGAACCCAGGATCTCCTTGGCCATCATCCACTCATAGCGGTGGCTTGTGCCGTGGGCGCCGTACTTGCGCACGTGATACTTGTCACACACGCCCTTGGGCAGGGCGTAGGTGTAGGCGACCTCGGGCATAGTCATGTGGAACGAGGTGTCGAAGACGGCCACGTTGGGCAGCTCCGGATACTTCTCGCGACAATACTCGATTGCCGCCGCCTCGCCGTAGTTGTGCAGCGGAGCAAGCGGTGCCACCTCGAGGATCTTAGCCATGACCTCATCGTCGACGACCGCGGAATCATCGAAGTACCAGCCACCCTGAACGATACGGTGGCCGATGCCATCGATCGTAAAGTCGGTCTTCTCGAGCTCCTCGAGCACACGTGCGATAGCCGAACGGTGATCCGGGAAGGGAACCTCCTCGGTTTGCTTGGCGCCACCGTTCTCGGAGTGGCCAAAGATGCCCATGTCCGAACCGATACGTTCGCAGTTGCCCTTGGCGAAAACCTCGCGGGTATCGGTATCCAAAAGCTGATATTTAAGGCTTGAGCTACCGGCGTTGACAACAAGTACGTTCATGAGACTCCTTCGTGATTACAGTACGGTCGGCAAACCCATAAGGCGGCCGTATCCTTAATAAGAAGTTATCAGAATTCGATAAATATCTATCAAACTCTTCGCCCAAAGAGCGTAAAAGGGGGCTGAACGGCACAAGGCCATCCAGTCCCCTCCCCTTGTATCAATTACTTGCCGTTGACGATGCGCTCGACGTCGGAAGCGATCATGAACTCCTCGTCCGTGGGGATGACGAAAATCTTGACCTTGGAATCCTTGGCAGACAGGCACCAAGCGCCGTCACCACGCAGGGCGTTGCGGGCATGATCCATCTTGACGCCCATAAAGGCCAGGCGGTCGGCAACGCCGGCGCGGACGGCCGGAGCGTGCTCGCCGATGCCGGCGGTAAAGACCAGGGTGTCCATACCGCACATAGAAGTGGCCATCTCGGCAGCCTTGGCGGCAATCTTGTAGACGAACATATCGAAGGCGAGCTGAGCCTCGGGGTCGCCAGCGGCAGCGAGCTCCTCGACATTGCGGCAGTCGTTGGTCTTGCCACCGGTCACAGCCAAAAGGCCGGACTTCTTGTTCATCATCTCGTCGACCTCGTCGAAGGTGTAGCCGCCCTCGCGCTGCAGGTAGCACACGGTAGCCGGGTCGATGGAGCCGCAGCGGGTGCCCATCATAACGCCGTCGAGCGGCGTCAAGCCCATGGTGGTGTCCATGCACTTGCCGTCCTCGATGGCGCACAGGGAAGCGCCGGAGCCGATATGGCACACGACGACCTTGCGGGCCTCGCCGTTGGTCATCTCGGCGACCTTCTTGGAGATGTAGCGGTAGCTGGTGCCGTGGGCGCCGTACTTACGGATGTGCAGCTTGTCGCAAACATCCTTGGGAAGGGCGTAGGTCTTGGCAACCTCGGGCATGTTGAAGTGAAAAGCGGTGTCGTAGACCGTAACGTTGGGCAGATCGGGATACTGCTCCAGGCAGTACTCGATAACGTTGGCCTCGGGGTTG
>CABUVC010000235.1 GCA_902494855.1 uncultured Collinsella sp. | reverse complement strand
CTGGTGCATGGCCTTTTTTGCAGCGGCCTTGCGAGTGTGCTGTATGCCAAGGGGATTGCGCGCACCAACGCGTTTGCGGCCAACTTGGTTTGCATGAGTGAGGTCGTGCTCGCTCCCTGCTGGTCGGCGCTCCTCTTTGGCGAGGTCTTTCGCTGGAACGAGTTTTTGGGCGCAGCGATGATCGTTTTGGTGATTGTGGCCAACTTGGCATCCGATGCTTTTGGCGACGGCTTTCTGGTGGCGCTTGTCCGCCATCGAAACAAAGAGCGTGCCTAATGGGATGCGCCTGCCGTTTACGGTAAAAAACACCCCGCTGAGCGACTGGTATTAAATAAGGCGAACCTGCATACCTATAATTGGTATCAAATCATTTGTGCCTGGCATGGGTGTTAGCAGCACACCAGGTACGCTTCGAGCCGTGGAATCGAACTCCCGGAATTGATATCAACAACGCGCGCGACGGGAGTGACGACGGTTCGAGATTCCTTATTGGGAGGAATTATGCTTGTCCAAGCAATCCTCGTCGGCTTAGTCGGAGCGTTTGGATGCCTCGACTACCAGCTCGGCACCCTCTACGCGTTCCGCCCCATCGTCCTGTGCCCGCTCGTGGGCCTGGTGCTGGGGGACCTGCAGACTGGCCTTGCCGTTGGCGCCAGCCTGGAGTTGCTGTTCATGGGCTCGATTTCCATCGGCGCCTACGTGCCGCCTAACGAAACCGTCGGCGGCGTGCTCGCCTGCGCGTTTGCCATTCAGCTCGGTCAGGGTACCGAGACGGCCATCGCGCTCGCCATGCCCATCGCCGTCCTTGCGCTGACGATCGGCAACATTACCAATGCCTTGTTCCCTGTGTTTGTCGATATGGCAGACAAGTTCGCCCTCAAGGGAAACCTCAAAGGCATCTACGCCGTTCATTGGGGAATTGGAATCTGGGGCTGCGTCGAGTACTTCCTGCTGTGCGGCGGCGCCTTCTATTTGGGTTCCGACGCCATCCAGGGCCTGCTCGACTTCATCCCGCCCTTCATCATCGACGGTTGCGGCGTTGCCGCCAACATCCTGCCGGCCATGGGCTTCGCCATGCTCGGCCGCCTGGTGCTCACCAAGCAGCTCGTGCCCTTCTACTTCCTGGGCTTCCTGCTGTGCTCCTACGCCAACGTGCCCGTCCTGGGCGTCGCCCTGATCGCCATCATCATCGGCATCGACAAGTTCGACCTGCTCGGCCTGGGCGGAGCCCAGCCCCAGCTTTCCGCGGAAGGGGATGAGGACGATGACTTCTAGTCCCGAGAACAAGATCACGCGCTCCGACCTCGTCAAGAGCGCCGTCAACGTCGGCGCCCTGGGCATGGAGTTCTCCTGGACCTACTACAAGCAGATGAACATCGCCTTCTGCCTGATGGTCGCCAACATGCTCAAGAAGATCTACGCCGGCCGCCCCGACGACTACGCCGAGGCCCTGCATCGCCACTGCGCGTTCTTCAACATCACCGTCCAGTTCGCCCCGTTCGTCGGCGGCATCGCGATGGCCATGGAGGAGAAGGTCGCCCGCGGCGAGATCGAGCCCGAGAGCGTCAACGACGTCAAGGCCGCCCTCATGGGCCCGCTGTCCGGCATCGGCGACTCCATCTTCCTGTCGACGCTGCGCGTGGTCGCCGCCGCGGTGGGCATCAGCCTGTGCCAGGCCGGCAACCCCTTCGGCCCCATCGCCTTCCTGCTCATCTACAACGTCCCCGGCTTCGCGCTGCGCATCTGGGGCGCCGTCAAGGGCTACGAGCTGGGCGTGGGCTTCCTGGACGAGGCCCAGAGGACCGGCCTCATGCAGAAGATCATGACCTGCGTGGGCATCGTGGGCGTCATGGTCGTGGGCGCCATGTGCAAGGACATGTTCTGGGCCAGCATCCCGGTGGCCATCGGCTCGGGCGAGGACGCCCAGACCCTCCAGGACATCCTGGACGGCATCATGCCCGGCATGCTCGGCATGCTCGCCTTCTGGCTGTACTACTGGCTGCTGTCCAAGAAGATCAACCCCATGGTGCTGATCGTGGCCACCATGGTCGTGGGCATCATCGGCGCGTTCTTCGGCGTGCTGGCGTAAGGACGCGGCCTATTATTTGCCCCCAAGGGAAACGGCGACCCATTGCGGTCGCCGTTTTTTATTACCGAAAGCTAGTTGGAGGTGCTTCGTGATTCGATCTGACAATCCACCCGATAATGGCGTGAGCGGGGCGATGTATCTATTTGGCACGGCGCTCTTGTGGAGTTTTATCGGCATCCTCGTTCGCGCCAATTCGCAGTCAGCTCTTTTGATCGGTGCCGTCACGGCAATATTTATGGCGCTCTTTATCCTGCTCGTCGGCAGACCCGTCCTTCGCGTCAGCCGTCTTATTGTCCTTGTGGCCGTCTGCAACTTCGTGACGGGCACCACGTTTAACTTTGCCAACCAGCTCACGACGGTCGGCAGCGCGATCGTTCTGCAGTACACCTCGATGATTTTCGTTATCGTGTATCAATCGCTCGCAACTCGCACGTTGCCCTCGCCTGCGAAGATTGCCTCCGTGGTGGTTGCTTTTACGGGTATGGGACTTTTCTTTTTAGGTG
>CABUVC010000234.1 GCA_902494855.1 uncultured Collinsella sp. | reverse complement strand
TCTCCATGGAGCTTATGGAGCAGCTGACGGGCTTCAATGTGACGCGCGGTGCGCTCGCGGCATTCCGTCGTCCACGTCAGATTCCGGTAGCCGAGTTCTTGGGTGGCGTCGTCGATGCGGCGGGGGAGCGCCCAGTGCGCGTGTGCGTGCTCGAGGGCATTGTCGACCACACCAACGTCGGCGCGATTTTCCGCTCGGCGGCTGCGCTGAACGTCGATGGCATTTTGGTGAGCCCTACGTGCTGCGATCCGCTGTACCGTCGCTCGGCCCGCGTGAGCATGGGCACGGTGTTTCAGGTGCCCTGGACGCGCATTGGCAGCGGGGCGCGCGTATGGCCGCATGATGGGCTGGCGGCGCTGCACGATGCCGGCTTTTCGTGTGCCGCCATGGCGCTGACGGATGATTCGGTGTCGCTGGACGATCCCGCGCTCCAGGAGATTGACCGCCTGGCAATCTTTATGGGCACCGAGGGTGCTGGCTTGGGCGCCAAGACCATTGCAGGCTGCGACCGCGCCGTGCGTATTCCGATGGCGCATGGGGTCGATTCGCTCAACGTGGCCGCGGCAAGTGCTGTTGCCTTTTGGCAGCTGTGCCCGCATGTGAGCAACGAGTACCACTACCAGCCGGGGCTGTATCACTAGGCAGATAGTTAGCACCGGGCTCTGGTTCGGGGCGTTTCGGCCGACGTCGGTCGGTGCTAAGCTGGTATTGGCTTTGGTCTTAAATTGCCGTTTTGTTGTTTGACGTACGCTGGTGGGGAGGGCGTGTGGCTAAGAAATCTACGGCTATCGATGTAACGCAGGGCGTTATTTGGCAGCAGCTACTGTCGCTGTGCGTCCCTATCTTCTTTAGTTCGTTCTTTCAGCAGGCATACACGCTTATCGGTACCTATATCGTCGGTCAGTTTGGCGGCAAGCTCGCGCTGGGTGGCATTCAGGCCACGATGGTGCTTACGGAGCTCTGCATCGGCTTTTGTGTCGGCGTCGGTGCCGGCTGCGCGGTCATTACGGGCCAGTTTTTTGGCCAGCACGATGA
This sequence comes from uncultured Collinsella sp., assembly GCA_902494855.1. Taxonomy (GTDB): domain Bacteria; phylum Actinomycetota; class Coriobacteriia; order Coriobacteriales; family Coriobacteriaceae; genus Collinsella. The sequence goes on along the minus strand of CABUVC010000234.1, from coordinate 1,563 downwards.
CGAGCGCCTGAGCCGATCGGTCCATACGGCTATGACGCTCGCGCTGGTGGGCGGCATTGTCATTTCCATTCTGGGCATGGTGTTTGTCGAGCCGATGCTTGTGTTGATGAATACACCGCATGAGCTGCTGGCCGAGGGTGTGGCCTATGCCCGTTGCTACTTTGCCGCCATGTTTGCGGCGCTGCTGCTCAATATGGGGACGGCGCTGTTGCGCGCCGTGGGCGACACGCGCGGTCCGGCGGTTATTATTGCATCCGGCTGCTTCGTCAATGTGGCATTCGACATTCTCTTTGTCGCCGTGCTGCACATGGAAGCGCTGGGCTGCGGCATCGCGGTCGTGCTGACTATCTGCACCAATGCCTCGATGATTCTGGTTCGTATGATGCGCGCTCCGGGTGCGTGGCGGTTGTCGCTATCCAAGCTCGGTATCGATCGCGGCATTTGCAAGAGCATGCTTTCGTGTGGTCTTCCGCTGGGCGTTCAGTCTGCGGCGTATTCGATCTCCAACGTTTTGATTCAGGTGTCGGTCAACTCGTTTGGTGCCGATGTCACGACCGCTTGGGGCCTTTCCGGCCGCCTGGACGGCATTATCTGGATGGTGACCGAGGCGCTCGGCGTGTCGATCACCACGTTCTCGGCGCAGAACTTTGGTGCGCGCAATTACGATCGCATGCGAAAGGGATACCACACGTCGCTCGTGCTGTCGTTTATGCTCATTGGTGGCCTGTCTGCCGTGCTGCTTGTGTTCTCGGGTCCGTTGTCGCGTTTGTTCATCGACGATGCCGCGATTTCGGCCTACACCACGACGATTCTTCATTTCATCGCGCCGTTCTACGCGATCTTCTCGATTATCGAAAACGCGTCTGGCTCCATCCGCGGCGCTGGCGTGAGCTTCCAGCCTATGATGCTCACGATCTTCGGCACGGTCGTGCTCCGCGTGGCGTGGGTGTTCGCGATTATGCCGCTCGACCCCTCGCTCGAGCATCTGCTGCTGGTCTACCCCGTAACCTGGGTAATCACCGCCACGATGTTCACCATCTACCACCACAGCGGCAACTGGCTAGGCCGCGCCACTGCCTAGCCATTGGGGACGTCCGCAATGGCTAGTATTCGATGCCTTTGCGGGCTAGGAGGCCTTCGTCGAAGTAGTGTTTGACGGGGCGCATTTCGGTTACTAGGTCCGCGAGATCGGCCAGTGGCAGCAAGCCGCGGCCGGTGAGTACGAGCTCTGTTGTGGCAGGCTTTGTCGCAATGAGCGCCTCGACATCCTCGCGCGTCACAAAACCGCGGCGCATCGCCTCGCCGAGTTCGTCCAGAATGAGCACATCGACCTGAGAGATTTGTTCGCGTGCCAGCTCCATGATCTGCGCGGCGCACGTCTCGGGCGTGTCACGGTCGGCCTGCACGATACGCAGTCCCAGGCGCGGCGCGGCATCGTGCTCGGCGCAGTGTAGCTTCTTTGCAAACTGCAGCATAAGCACGTTGAGTCCAAATCCCGTGGCGCGCATAGCGAGCCCCAGCGCGGCCGTGGTCTTGCCCTTGCCGTCGCCCGTATAGATTTGA
>CABUVC010000233.1 GCA_902494855.1 uncultured Collinsella sp. | reverse complement strand
TGTAGTCGGCAGCCGTCGAATCGAAGGACGTGATGCCCCACAGGAACGAGACGGCGGTCAGAACACCACCGGCGACGACGAAGACCAGCATGTGGCTGACGCCGTTCATGAGGTGCTTGTAGATGACGTGGCCGATGGACTCCTTCTCCTCGACCTCGTCCTCGACATCGGCAGCAGCCGCAACCGAGTCGTCGCCCTTGGCGGCGAGCGCGCGGTCGATCAGCTTACCGGCAGCCTCGACGGACAGGGCCTTGGAAACACCAACGGAAACCATGGGCTTACCGGCGAAACGCTCAGCCTGGACATCCTTATCGGCTGCGACGACGACGGCCTTGGCACCGGCGATCTCGCTCTTGGTGAGCTCGTTCTCGACACCGACCTGGCCATGAGTCTCGACCTTAATGGTCAGACCTCGCTCGGCAGCTGCCTTCTCCAGCGCCTCCTTCGCCATGAAGGTGTGCGCGATGCCGGTCGGGCAACCGGTCGCGGCGATGATGTCAAACTTAGCCATGTGTCCCTCCTTCTTGAGTACAGCGCCCGCGGGCGCTCCCCTATACGCGCTTCAATGCGCGTTTTTCCACACTTGAAAGATACCAACCTACCGTCCGCGTGAGAAGAGACAAGACGCAATTCTCCGGTGAAAGGTTCTTTCATAACCGTAAACGGTAAGTGAAAGTTTACCATCAACACTTGAAACGGCAAGGTGTATCTTGTAATTGAAATACCCGTATACTACGGCATTAAAAACGAGTCCGATTTTCATGCCAACCAGGAGCCATCCATGACCGATAGCAGCAAGAGCGCGCTCTCCCTTATTAGCACGCACAAAGGGTACAGCGAGTCCGAGCAGCGCATTGTCGACTATATCCTAGAGCACCAGTCCGAGGCGCCGCGCCTTACGGCCGCCCAGCTCTCACGAGCCGCTGCAACGTCCGAGGCGACGGTTTCGCGCTTTTGCCGCAAGCTGGGCTTTGGCAGCTTCCGCAGTTTTCAGTTTTCGTTGGCGCGCGACTTGGAGAGTCAGCGCAACGAGGGCCTAACCGACGAGGTCTCGCTCGACAACATGGAGCAGAGCCTTAAAAATATCCTCGCCGCTAAGGTGAGCGAGCTTAATGCGACCATTGATGGCATTGATCACGACACGTTGGCCGCAGTTGTGCACGCACTTAAGAATGCCGGCGTTATTGAGTTCGCCGCCGTGGGCAATACGAACGCAGTCGCGCTGGATGCGACATTTAAGTTTTCGCAGCTGGGCCTGCGCTGTATGGCGAGCACCATCAGCGAGACATCAATCGGCTTTGCGCTCACGTTACGCCCCGGCGACGTTATCGTGCTAATCTCGAACTCCGGCAAGTCGCGCCGTTTGAATCGCATGGCAAAAGCGGCTCGCGACTGCGGTGCCACCGTGGTCGTCATCAGCAGCGACAGCAAGTCTCCACTTGCGCGCCTCGCCGACTACACCTTTAATACCGTCAATCACGAGGCACTGCTGACAACGGGCGACTTCGCGTTCTCCAAGATGAGCGCAACGATGATCATCGAGGTTATCTACAACTTCCTGCTGCCCGAAATCGAGGACGCGCGCGAGCATATCAGCTACTACGAGGAGCTCATCCAGCCGGATAAGGTCGTGGAGTAGACATTTTGGGAGCCGATAAACGCCACTCGCCACGAAACCGGCCTATCTACTACGTTTTATCCGTATGGACCAACCACATACCGAAAATAGAGAAAACCGCAGGCGTTCTACCTGCGGTTTTCTTTTTGCAATTCTTGACGTGGTTGCCGATAGCCTATCAAACGTAGTAGATGGGCCGGTTTCGTGGCGGCAGGGTCGGACATGCATGTGGCGGCTCGGCCTAAGCACGCGCTTCTTCGAGCATCTGCTTTGCGTGGGCCAAGCTTGCCTCGGATTGATCGCCGCTCAGCATACGGGCGATCTCTGCGGTGCGGGCATCGCCGGTCACCTCGTCCAGGTGCGTTTGAGGAACGTCGCCGGGCTCTTTACTGACCACGTAATGCTTGTCGGCCATGACGGCGACCTGCGCCAGGTGCGTTACGACAATGACCTGATGCGTGGCGGCAAGATCGGCCAGTACACCGGCCAGCGCACGGGCGGTGGAGCCGCCGACACCGGCATCGACCTCGTCGAACACCAGGGTATCCACACCATCCGCGTTGCCAAGGACAACCTTGCTCGCCAGCATAACGCGGCTCAGCTCGCCGCCCGACGCAATGCGGCGCAGGGGGCGCGGCGTCAATCCGGCACCGCTGCGATACAAAAGCTCATAGCTTGAAGGCCCCGCCGGTGTCCACTCGGCACGCGGAAGATCGCGCGACTCCCAGACGAGCTCGGCGCCGCTCATCTCCAGGCGCGCCATCTGACGGCCAACCTCGTGACAAAAGCGCGGGGCAGCGGTGTTCCGCGCGCGCTTAAGCGCCTTGGCGGCAGCAAAGAGCTCGCGTTCAGCCGCACCAAGCGCTTCGCGCGCCTTCTTGATTTGCTCATCACCATCGTCTACCAGCGACAACAGCTCTTGCGAGCGATCGCGCATGGCAAACACGTCGTCCATGGTGGGACCCCACTGACGCAGCAGGCCCTTGAGGTCGGAATACCG
>CABUVC010000232.1 GCA_902494855.1 uncultured Collinsella sp. | reverse complement strand
CGGCTACCCGCGAGTGCCGGCAGGGCGCTTGGTAGTCGAGCGATCCCGCAGGCAAAGCCGAGGACCAGCGAGACACCAAGCGCCCTGCCGGCACTCGCGGGTAGCCGCGGCACCAAAAAGCGCCCGTGCGCTCGATGGATTCGGATGCCCGACAGAGGCTCCTTATGGCTGCTTCCTTCCGGACCTGACCAGATTCGGAACATGTCGTCATCCGAACCCATCGAACGCGCTAGGCGCTCGGTATATCTTACCCGCTCCCGCCCGATGGGGCAAGACAGCTAATTTGGGACGGGGCTTTTTTGACTACTTTTTGACTGGTGGGGCATCAGGGTGGCGAAAGTAGTCAAGGAGGCCCCGTCCTAAATAGACTGATCTGGTGCTGTGCCACGAAAAGGGCCCATCTACTACGTTTAGGTCGCAGGGGTCGACCATAGCCGACTTTTTCGAAAATCGGCAAGCTTTCTACCTGCGGTTTTGTTTTTGCAAATGCCGGGATGGTCGAGGGTGGCCGGCTTAACGTAGTAGATGGTCGCATTTCGTGGCAAACGGTCCGACCCAAGACCCAAGGCAGCCAACCTCGAATGGCCATTCTCAAAGTTGCGGTGGAATACGGACTGAATTGGCCCCTTAAAGGCAAAAACACTCCGTATTCCACCGCAACTTATAGGGAGATAGGCCTTAGAGGCGAGCGAGGTCATAGGCTTGTGCGGCTGACTCGCCGGCGCAGATAAGGTTGGCTGTGGCTTCTTGCGGATCGAGTGCCCGCTCCAGGTCCACGGGCTTGCGACAGATCGGCAGTACAAGGTCGATGCCCTGCTCGTACACCGCATCCAGGTTGTCGGCGCGACCGCCCACGACAGCGGCCACCGGCTTGCCATATCGCTTCGCACGACGGGCCACACCCACCGGCGCCTTGCCGGCGGCGGACTGCTCATCCATATTGCCCTCGCCCGTTATGACGAGGTCGACATCGCGCACGCGCTCGTCAAATCCCACGAGATCGAGCACCGTCTCCACGCCCGAACGCAGCTCCGCACCGAGCGCCAACAGCGCTGCTCCCAGGCCGCCGGCGGCACCTGCACCGGGCACGCCGAGCACCGAGCCAAATGTCCGTGTGCCCTCGAGTGCGCACAACAACCCCTGAGCCCGCGCCCTAGCAATCGCCGTATCGAGCAGGCGGCCGTAGCCGACCATCCAGCTGTCGCACTTGTGAAGCGCTTCGGCGTCATCTGTCGGCAGGCCCTTCTGCCCACCGAACACCGCTAGGGCGCCTCGGCGTCCCACAAGCGGATTCTCGACATCGGAAAGCACCACGACACGCGCGCCGTTCAGCGCCCGAAGCGCTGGCGCCAAATCAACGCTCGCCACCTGCTCAAGGCCGGCAAGACCGGGGGCGACATCGCAGCCCCGATCATCGACCACACGCGCGCCCAGCGTCTGCAGCATGCCGGCGCCGCCGTCGTTGGTGGCGCTGCCGCCCAGACCAATATAGATAGTCTTTGCCCCGGCACGAACCGCACGGAGCATCAGCTCGCCCACGCCATAGGTCGAAGCCGCAAGCGCCGCCGATTCCGTGCAGGGTGAATACCCAATACCCGCCGCCTCGGCCATCTCAATTACAGCCGACTCGTGCTCGCCGTCCACCAGCATCCGGGCAGCCACGCGCTTGCCCAAGGGACCTGCCACCTCACAGGTCACAAGCTCGCCACCGCATGCGGCAACGGCATCGAGCGTTCCCTCGCCGCCATCCGCCAGCGGCAGCGCGCTTACTTGGGCATCGGGCCACACGCGGCGCACGCCTTCGGCAACCGCCGCCTCCGCCTGCGCACTCGACACGCTGCCCTTAAAGGAGTCGATCGCCAGCAGCACACGGCGGGGCCGGCGGCACGCAGGACCAAAGTCAACCGCCGCGCCAGCATCCTCACCGGCACCCGCAAGCGCTGCGGCGTGAGCGGCGTGTGCGTCAAGATTGGCCCCACAACCGCAATCAGCGCCGCCCGCCCCGCGCAGACCGCCAAAATAGCTACTCAGCAGCTCGCGGCATTCATCCGCCAAGACCCCAGCCGTCACATTAAACCGATGATTCAGGCGCGAATCGGCATTGAGGTCGTATAGCGACCCCAGAGCGCCCGCCTTAGCATCGGCCGCGCCGTACACGCAGCGCCCCACGCGCGCATTAACCATAAGCCCCGCGCACATGCAACAGGGCTCGAGCGTCACGTAGACCGTACAATCGGAAAGGCGCCAACGACCGAGCGACTGAGCGGCGGCGCATAGGGCCGCAAACTCGGCATGCGCCGAAGGGTCCTGGTCGAGCTCGCGGCGATTATGCGCCCGCGCGACAATCTCACCCGCGCGCACCACTACGGCACCGATCGGCACCTCGCCCACCGCCGCGGCGGCACGCGCCTCCGCCAGCGCCTCACACATGAACTTCTCATCGATTCCGGTGCTCGTCATCGTTCGCCTCCCCTGTTGCAAATCCAAAACGATGCTATCATTACGACTCACGGAGAGATGGCAGAGCGGTTGAATGCGGCGGTCTTGAAAACCGTTGAGCGCGAGAGCGTTCCGGGGGTTCGAATCCCCCTCTCTCCGCCACTTTTAGTGATGCACCGG
>CABUVC010000231.1 GCA_902494855.1 uncultured Collinsella sp. | reverse complement strand
GCCATCACGAGGGCGCCAAGCGTAAGTTCGTCGAGCGCCCATCCGCCAGCGCAGGGCTTGCAGCAGCCAAAGACCAAGCCGTCAACGCCGGCGCTCACGGCAAGGCCCAGGTCCATCTCCATCATACGCAGCTCGTCCTGGTTGTAGTGAAAGTCGCCGCCACGCGGGCGAATCATGCACATCACCCGTGCATCGTGCTCGTGGGCATAGTTGGTCGTAGCGCTGATAACGCCGGCCGAAGGCGTGGTGCCACCAACGGCAAGGTTGTCGCACAGCTCGATACGCCTTGCACCGGCATCGATAGCCGCCGGCACCCGCTCAAAGTTCTCGGCACAAAACTCGTACACCATAGATAGACCCCCAAAGACAGCAGATGTTTTCCGACGGGCATTTTCACACATCCCCATGAAGTTGCGGTGGAATAGGGACTGTTTTGGCCTCTTAGACTCCCATTTAGTCCCTATTCCACCGCAACATAAAGGGGGCAGAACCAAAGTAACGCCGCAGGCAGAGGACGGACAGCGAGCGGGCACCAGAGCGAACAAATTGGCATGAAAAGAGGACGGCATAGACCTTCTGGTCATGCCGTCCTCTTTGAATGACAAGTTGTCGCTCTGGTGCCCGCGCAGCGTCGACCAGTTACGGCGTTTGGTAAAACGCCGTAACTACTAAGACTCGATGTAGTCCTTGAGCTTGCTCGAGCGGCTCGGGTGGCGGAGCTTGGCCAGGGTCTTGGACTCGATCTGGCGGATGCGCTCGCGCGTGACGCCAAACTCGCGGCCGACTTCCTCGAGCGTACGGGGATGTCCGTCGACAAGGCCAAAGCGCAGCTCGATAACCTTGCGCTCACGATCGGCAAGCGAGTCGAGCACCTGGGTGAGCTGCTCCTGCAGCATGGAGAAGCTGGCGGCATCGGGCGGAACGATTGCCTGGGAGTCCTCGATGAAGTCGCCCAGCTGGGAATCCTCTTCCTCGCCGATGGGGGTCTCGAGCGACACGGGCTCCTGCGAGATCTTCTGGATCTCGCGGACGCGGTCGGCGCTCATGTCCATCTCGGCACCGATCTCCTCGGGGGTCGGGTCGCGACCCAGATCCTGGAGAAGCTGGCGCTGCACGCGGACGAGCTTGTTGATGGTCTCGACCATGTGCACGGGAATACGGATGGTACGGGCCTGGTCGGCGATAGCGCGCGTGATGGCCTGACGGATCCACCACGTGGCGTACGTGGAGAACTTAAAGCCCTTCTGGTAGTCGAACTTCTCGACGGCGCGGATCAGACCGAGGTTGCCCTCCTGGATCAGATCCAGGAACAGCATGCCGCGACCGACATAGCGCTTGGCAATGGAGACGACCAGACGCAGGTTTGCGCTGATGAGCGCCTGCTTGGCCTCAAGACCAACGTTCTCAATGCGCGTAAGACGACGCATCTCGGCACGCGTGAGTTCGAGCTCACCAGCATCGGCAGCCTCGAGCTTCTCGGTGGCCTCAAGACCGGCCTCGATCTTCATGGCCAGATCGACCTCTTCGGAGGCGGTCAGCAGGTCGACTTTGCCGATCTCCTTGAGGTACATACGAACCGGATCGCCGGTCAGCATCACCGTGGAGGCATCGATGCCACGCACGCGGGAGCGTGAACGGGACGTGCGCACGGTGCGCTTCTTCTTGCTCTTGGAAGAACCCATCTCGGCGTCGGCCTGACGGGCCATCTTGAGCTCGTGATCGTCGAGCGAGCCGGAATCGTGCTCGTCGTCGTCATCGAAATCGTCGGTATCGGTATCGTTATCGTCATCGTCGACGTCCATGGGGGCGTCGTCGTTACCGCTCGCGGAGATAATCTGGATGCCGCTGTTGCGCAGCGCGGAATACACCGCGGTGAGCTGCTCGTCAGAAACATCGATATCCTTCAGGGCGACCTGAATCTCGTCCTCGGTTACCGAAGTCCTGTTTGAGCCGTTGCCCATGAGCTTTGCAACGTAGGATTCCAGCCCAGTACCCGTGCTCTCAGTCTTTTTTGGCACAGATTCTCCCTTCATAGTCCACAGGACTCAATACTTTAGCACACACATCGACGTCTATACCCAAAAAGAGGACAGGATATAGGCGAGAATACGCTGGTTGACCACAACATCTAGGCCTGTTCGGTGCCTGCGGCCTCCAGACCGATCAAACGGAACGGGTCCGCCACGCCGCCGATCGACTTTTGCAGCTCGCGTTGACGCTGCGAATCCTGCGCGGCCTGCACGGTCAGCGCACGACGGGCCTCATCATCGAGCGAACGGTCCTGGCGCAGCTTGGCCTGTGCGGCACGCATGCGGCGCTTGATGGTGTAGAGCTCGAGCGTATCGAGCATAAACACGATGTTCGTCTCGGTGGGGTGCTTGCTCGTCGCCGAGATGCGCCCGGCACTCACAAGCGTTGCCGCCTCGGGACACACCGAGCGCGCCGCATCCATGCAGGCTGCAGGATCGGTTCCCGGCGGCGTTGCCAGAACGGCCCATGCGATGGACTCGTGACGTGGGTCAACCCACTCGATAGAGCAGATGCGGTCGGCATACGTGCGGAACAGGTCGGGGTAGCTCGTGAGCATCGTCAACAGCTCGCGCTCCCCTGCCAAAGACTTGCGCTCAAGATCAG
>CABUVC010000230.1 GCA_902494855.1 uncultured Collinsella sp. | reverse complement strand
GCCAACGACGCCGAGCCCCGCAACGACCGCAACGACGCCGCCGATAATAAAGCGACGGCGGGTCATGGCGTCGTGCCGGGCCTGCTCCAAGATCTCTCGCGCGCGCTCGCCGGCGACGTCGACCTTAAGGTGCGTGCCAGAATCGATATCAATTGCGGCCTCGTCTCTTGCACCCTCGCGGTCCTCAGATTCTGCAGCGGGGAGGTATGTCGAGAGCACCTCGAGCATCTGCTGCTCGGTAGGGCGATCGCCCTGTTCGACCGAGATGCCTTTCATGATGATCTGGACAAGCGCTTTGTCGCCCTCGCAGCGCGGCTCGAGCGGCGCCGGTTTGGTCTTGGTCTTTATGAGGTAGAACGAGCCGGTCGCCGCGGCACCCGTCGACTCGACATCGAACGGTTTGCGACCGCTGTAGAGCTGGTACAGAATGCTCGAAAGCGCATAGACGTCGATCGCGGGCGAGCGGCGAAGGGCCGCGATGCCTTCGATATCCTGCGTGAGCATTTCGGGCGCGGCGTATGCGGGCGTGGCAAAGCGCCAGATGTCGGCGCGCCGGGTGATCGTGTCGTCGCCGAGGGCCATGGTCGCGGAGCCCATGTCGATGAGACAGGGGTCAAAGGAGCAATCGGCAATCTGCTGCTCGAGCGTTCGGCTGGTGGTGCGGAACATGATATTGGCAGGCGACAGGTCGCGATGGACGACCGGATTCACAAGGCCTTGGGTCATCAAGAGCGCACGAAGCACGGCGTTTCCGACGGCGGCGACCATCTGGGTGGTCAGCCCGCCCGAGGCGTCGTGCGGAAGCAGAGGTAACGCCTGCTTGAGTGAGGTGCCCTCGACCCACTCCATGAGGATGAGCGGGTCATCCTCGCACGATCCGTAGCCATAGACGCGCGGAAATCCGCGCAGGTGCGAGACGGTACACAGATGACGGTACTCCTCGAACAGCGCGGCGGTGTTGGCCAGGTGAGCGGCCGCTTGCTCGGCGGAGCGGTCGGGGGCTTGGCCGGAAAGGATGGCGTTGTCCTTGAGTAGCTTGACGGCAAAGACCTCGCCGCTCGTGTTGGTCGCGCGCAGCACGTGCCCGATGTTGCCGTTGTTGCGGTGGGCCGTCTGGAGAATAAGCGTCATAAACCGACGCTTGGCGTCGTCCTCGGCGCTGGGGTCGACCGCCACGGCGGTGTCGAACGTGTCAAGACGGATGAGTTTGTCGCCATAGGCGCTATCGGTAGTATCCATGGCGTTCCTTTGTCTAGCATGGGTTGCTGCGCGTATACGTGGGCAGTGTGGATATCGGTAAAGTACCATGATAGCCACACTGCCCACGTATACCGCTGAGTATTGTCGTTTACGACGCAGAAGGTAGAAGACGAAAGACGGACGGCGACCGTCTTTCGATCGCCGTCCGCGCTAGTCCACAATGACAAGGAATGTCGTGTAGAGACCCAGATGGAGCCTGTCGCTGTTTTCGATTTCCACTGGGGGATAGATCTTGCCGGGCTCGCGTTGGTCGCGCGGCGGCTCAATCACAATATCGCCGTCGCCCGCGCCCGATTCGAGCACTGTGCCGTTGGTCGACCCAAGGCCCTGGGCGTACCAGCGTCCACCTTCGAGCCAAATGCGGAGATGCTCGCGCGATGCATCAGCGCCTACATCGGTGATGCTGGGCGAAGTTTTGGGCAAGGACCCAATTACCGTGCCGCGCGGATCGCGTGTGAGGGGATGGATTTGCATGTCGGCGCAGTTGTCGGCATGGGTTCTGAGCAGACCGAGGTTGGGGGCGACAGTGCGCGGCTGCTCCAGGCTGCTCATAAAGCCACGTCCGACGGTAGTTTCGGTGGTGCCAAAGTGCCCGCCTGTCTTGCTGTCGCAAAAGCGCTCGACGGTGGCCACGCCTTGGATGGGGTCGGCGAGCGCCCCCGTTGCCACAAAGAGCATAAGGTAAAGCGTACTCTTCTCGCGCACGGCATTGCCGTCAAAGTTGTCGATGTGATTGAGGGCATTTGCATATAGGCGGCTGTCCAACTTGTAGCTGGCGAGAGCCGACATCATTTCGTTGGCGGCCGGGCCGCGATAGTGCTCGGCGATTGCCTGATAGGCGGACTCGCCGCCGCCGAGCTTGCTGCAGATTGCCGCGGAAAGATTGAGCGTGGTGACGGCAAAGTCGCTGTAGATGGCGGGCGCGCACTGGTCAGGCTCGCGATGGACGATGTAACGGGTGAGATACGAGCGGTTGGAAGAGCATTTCTCGAGCAGGGTACTGCCGAGATAAGAGTATCCATTGATGAGCATTCGGGCGATCTCGAGATGTTTAAGACCGCCGAACGAGCGAATATCGTTATAGAGGACCGAGCAAGGCGTCTCTGCTGCCACGGATACCTCCTTTGATTGCTTCCTAGCCAATATGGCGATAGGAATTAATGGCCCCCGGTGGGCGACGTATTAAATGGCTGCGCAATATATAACGTAACCAAAGCAACATTATAGGCCACATGTTCGAAATTGCAGGAAGCCTGAGAGATTTGGTTTGGACTGGACGGAAATCCCCCTCTGTCTTGATCTATAACAATTAGGGCCGATTTTACTCGGTAACTGTTACAGATTGAGACGTTTGTGAGCCGTGTCGACCGTTTG
>CABUVC010000229.1 GCA_902494855.1 uncultured Collinsella sp. | reverse complement strand
TCAAATGCCTGCGCCAGGCAGGTGCCGAGTCGGCGCTTGTCGTCACGCGCGGGGGAGAGATCACCATCGAGCAGGAGCTCGGCATGACGCTCGACGAGTTTGCCACGCATGCCGATGTGGTCTACGACAACAAGAACATCGGCGCCGCCATCGCAAGCGGTACCTACCCGGTCGACGGCATGATCGTGGCGCCCTGCTCCATGAAGACGCTCGCCGGCATTGCGAGCGGCTACAGCGAAAACCTGTTGCTGCGTGCGGCCGACGTGCAGATGAAAGAGCAGCGCCGCCTGGTGCTCATGGTGCGCGAGACGCCCTTCAGCGCCATTCATGTCGACAACATGGCGCGCCTGGCGCGCGTACCGGGCGTCATGCTCATGCCGCCCATGCTCACGTTTTACAACGGCCCCGCCACGCTCGACGATGCGGTACATCACATCGCCGCCAAGGCGCTCGAGGCCGTCGGCGTGTCGTGCAAAAACTATAAGCGCTGGTCATAGGCGCATTTAGGGTAGGATACGAGTAGTGTTTGAGCCCGCTGCCCCTGTGGGCGGCGGGCTTTGGTGTATCGGGAGGACCTATGCAGACGGGTATGTATGCGATCAGCGAGATGGCGAGCTTGTTTAACGTTTCGCGCCAAACGCTCATCTATTACGACAAGATCGGCCTGTTTAAGCCCGCTGTGGTCAACGAAAAGGGCTATCGGTTCTATTCGCCCACGCAGATTCCGCTTATGCGTCTGATCTGTATGCTGCGCGACCTGGGGCTTGAGCTTGACGAGATCGACCGCTTGACCTCGACGTTCGACATCGGCGAGATGACCGATCACCTGCGCTCGCGGGTGCAGGCGCTCGACGAGCAGATTGCTGGCCTTAAGGCCGAGCGCGCCAGCGTTCAGGAGCGTTTGAGCTTTTATGACGAGGCAGTCTACTGGCGCGAGCGCGAGGGCATGCCGGAGCTCAAGCAGTTCGAGCGTCGCTACGTGGTCTTTGAAGAGTTCCCGGCCGATATCGAGCGTGATCGCTCGATGCTCCACCCCACGCTCATGCGGGCGATCTTGCGTATGCGCGCGCTCACAGGCACGCGCCCCATGCGCGGCTGGGGAGCCATGCTGCGTCGCGAGGCGTTGCATTCCGACGACCCTATTGCCGGAGCCGGCTCTTTTGCTGTGCTGCCGCGCGGTGTCGAAGAGATGCTGCCGAGCGACCCTGACGAGCTGTCGGAAATTGGCGTTGAAGTGCTGCCCGAGGGCACGTATCTGTGCATGAGCCGCTGGGGCATGCCGTACGAGCCCGAGGGTATCCGCGCCATCGTCGCCTGCATGGACGAGCATGCGCTCCAGCCCATCGGCAACGCCTTCGATTTTTGCTACCTGGACACTACGAGCTACGACGAGTCCCACCAAGAGGACTTCTGCTGCATCCAAATCCCCGTTGCCCTCCAGATGTGACAAAGGGACAGTCCCTTTGTCACATTCGCGGTGTGTCTGCTGCCCCAAACCGTCCCAACATCCGATGAAAAACTCGAAATCGAGTAAAACCGTCGAATGTTGGGACGGTTTTCGTGTCCGGCGCGGGTGAGCTTCGGTGTCGTCTGGGGGTATAAGGCTAGCAGTTGTTTATTTGCGAGGCTTAAGGGGCGCCCCGTATGGATATCGATAACTTTGAATGGTGGTATAGCGAAGGCGAGGCTCCGGACGAGGAGTGGGACGAGCCCGCGCCGCGTGACGCGTCGAGCGGCGAGGACGAGGCCGGCGACGATGCCGCTGTCGAGCCTGACGCCGCCTCCGATGCCGCCGAGCCCCTGACCTTCGAGCGGGCCTGGGCCCAGGCCGAGGCCGACGAGGCAAAGGCCGATGCCACGGCAACGCTTGATGAGCCAGCTGACATGTCGATCTCGCCGGCAAAGACGCCGCAGCCACGTCATACCATCGACCCTGGCAGCACGGCATCTTTCAGCATCCTCGACGTGCCCTCGCAGGGTGCCCAGGCGCCCGCCCCCACGCATCGTCCCAACCTGGCTCGCGAGGAAGACGCGGGCCGCCGCTCGCCACTCGGCCCCATCCTCGTCGCCTTTATGGCCGGTGTCATCGCTTGCTCGGCGATCGGCAGCGTCTGGAGCCATGTCGAGCAGCAGCGAGAAGATGCCGCCAAGGTCGAGATGTCTGTCGAGCAATCGCTCAGTCGCACGCGCTCGGTGCATGTATCGGTCGAGGTCAAGGACGGTGCGACGTGGGACACCGCCCGCGGTGACAGCCAGATGCTCATCCATATCGTGGGGCGCACGCTCAAGGGGCAGACGGTCGACGAGTACCAATATGTCAACTCCGCTGGCGACGGCATCGAACTTAAGCCCGGCGACTACGAGCTCACCGTCGACGAGCCGCCCGTCGCCACCGACGGCACGCGTTTCCGCGCCTCGAAGCGCATGGTTCCCGTGAGCTTTAACTCGCAGGCGCCCGATACGGTCGACACCACGCCGCAGGGCGGGTTCGACCTTTACGTGGATACCCAGTAGGCGCTCGCTGCTCATTCCGCTATGGCTGCTCAATAATCGCCTGCCGTCCCGCCGCCAAGAGTGGCACAATAGCCCTCGATACTATTGTTTACTTTTGGAGGAAGTAGCATGTCTACCGTCACCACCATCAAGCGCGGCGGCC
>CABUVC010000228.1 GCA_902494855.1 uncultured Collinsella sp. | reverse complement strand
CCGCGGCGGCCTCGAACGGTGCGTTGGGGTTGGTCAGACCGGTGCGGGCCTCATTGATGAGGGCCGCGAGCTCGGCGCCCTTGACGGGGGCGGGGCTCATAGCAAGCGTGAGCGCCAACGGGATGTTGAAACCGCTGACAACCGTGAACTTCGTGCCGTTCTTGGAAAGCTCGACCATGCTGTTGTTGACCGAGCTGCCGAGCATATCGGTCAGCACATAGACGGTGTCGTCCGCGTTGAACGTGGCGATCATAGCCTCAACCTTATTGGTGATGGGCTCCTTGTCGTCACGAGCAAGCGACACGACGTGGACGTTCGACACGTCGCCGAGAACCATCTCGAGCGTGTCTTTGGCGCCTGCGGCCAGGCCGCCATGAGATGCGAGAATGATCTGATTCATCTTGCCTCCTCCTTTTCGTTATGGTCATTATAACGTCTTATACGTTGCTTATATTGCTAATTAGTATAAAGACCGTTCGCGGGTGAAAATCGACCGTTGACGGGTTTAACGTACTCGAAACGTTGGACTGGGTAGGCCGGCGCTAGCTGGATAACCCCAGGTCAGACCCTGCGCGCAATCCCCTATCGCACGAAGTACCAGGGGCTTTCCTGTACGGTGGGTTCCAGCGCAATGCCGGTGCGTTCCTTAAACAGATCCATGTCCTGAGATTTTTCGGTCCACCACGCGTTGGGCTTAAAGGTCATGCTCTCAATGACATGACCGACAAACACACTGTTGCGCAGCTTGGAGAAGTCGGTGTTCATAATCAGGATGGACGCGAGCACCAACACGATGCCCAGGACTTTAATCGCGCCGGCGGGCTCGGCGTAGACACCAATGCCCACCAGTACGGTGACGACCGTCTCGAAAGACATTACGACGGGAACTTTCGATGTCTCGAGCCCCATGGACAGACCCTGCATATATAAGATGTAAGCAACGGCTGTGGGGATGAGTCCAAAGCCAAGGAACAGCAGCAGCAGCTGTGGCGACATTGCCGCGGCGACATCCGGCCACGGAGCCGCGATAGCTGCCATAACCGCACCGCCAAAAACAAAGCCCCAAAACGTGACAGCCAGCGGGTGGACCGTCTTGGTTGCTATTCGGCTAAACACCGCGAGCGACGCACCACAAAGGCCTGCAATCACGCCCGACGTGACGCCCCAAACCGAAAAATGAAAACCGGAAAGGTCGCCATTGGTCACTGCAAGCACGCAGCCTACGATGTTAAAGACAATGGCAACGAGCTTGTTGGGGGTCACGTCCTCGCGATAAAGCACGCGGCCGAGCATGACGCCAAACACCGGCGAGGTGTAGAGCAGCACCGAGGCCGTGGACATGCCCACCTCGCCCATGCACTCGTAATAACAGGTGTTGGCGGCGGCCAAACCGACGATGCCGACAAGCGCACAGGGAACAAGCTCTTTAGGGCTTGCCTTGAACAGGGCCAGCGGACCCTGAGCCACGGTAGACCCCTCACCCGGACGGCAGCCCATAAACATCAGGACCGGCGCCAAGATAAGCGCTCCGACCAACAAGCGAAAGGCAGCCATGCTCTGGGACGAAACGCCCATGGCCGAGATGCCGTTTACAAAGATTCCGATGCTGCCCCACATAAGCGCGGCGATCAGCACCAGCACATAGCCCAGATTGCTCTTCTTCAACGCAGCCTCCTCGGTATTGTTTCCAATATGTTTCGTACTACGTTATAGTCGTTATATACATTTTTCAAGACACAAATCGCCGAACGGAAAAATCTGCTTCCCCACATACTCATTGGGGACGTTCCCAAATGACTAGTCATTTAAGAACATCCCCAACGTCTAAGGCACCGCTGGTTGAGCATAAGTCAGCGAGCGGGCCGCATTTGAGGCAAGGTGGCGTGAAACGAAAGGGCGCTGACCTTCTGGTCGCGCCCTTGAAGTTGAACGTCAGATTGTCCAAATGCGGTCCGCGCAGCGTCGAGCCGTTACGCGGTTTGGTAAAACCGCGTAACTCTTAGTAGTCCAGCTTCCACATGTAGCGGCGCGTCATGTAGTCCTTGTGGGTGACGGCAGAGAGTGCACGCATGTACACGTTGTTGAGGATCGGGGCAAAGATCAGGTGGTTGAAGTACTCGCTCACGCTGTCCTTGATGTCGTTGAGGCCGAGCTCCTTGGCGTCGAGCTGATAGACGCGCTCGCCACCGTACTGGTTGACGAAGCGGATGCCGCGCTCGTCGTTGCAGCGGCTGCGGCCGACGCTGATGAGCTGGAACAGCGAGGTGCGCTTGTCCAGGATCTCGAAGGGGCCGTGGAAGAAGTCGCAGGTGTTGATGGTGCAGGAGTCGATCTGCAGCATCTCCTGCACGTTGCAGATGCTAAAGACGTAGGCGGCACCAAAAAGCGGGCCCTGAGCCATCACGTTGATGCAGGGCTTGTCGGCGTTCTGCTCGGCCCACTTGGCAGCGAGCGGACGGGTGTACTCGACGGCTTTGCGGTAGATGGGATCGATCAGGTCGAAGGCGGCCATAGCGGTCTCGTACTCGGCATAGCCCTCGGTCTGCTGCGTAAGCTCCATGGCGATCATGGTCACGACGGCGGAGTTGGTACGGCCCATGCAGGACTCGTCGACGGCCAGGCTGTCATACTGGATCTTGTAGTCGCAGACCTCGGTGAGGCCGGACTCGT
>CABUVC010000227.1 GCA_902494855.1 uncultured Collinsella sp. | reverse complement strand
TCCGGATGAGTATTTCGATTGCATTCAGGTTGCCGGTACCAATGGCAAGACTTCGACCACGCGTTTTTCGGCTGCCATCCTTCGTGGTGAGGGGTTAAAGACCGCACTGTATACGTCTCCGCAGTTGGTGCGCTATCCCGAGCGCATGGAGGTCGATGGGCGCGTTGTGAGCGATGAGGCGTTTGCCCGTGGCGTTTCTGCTGCTGTTGAGGCGGGACGCCGCGTGAATGCCTGTCGTGTGGCGGCGGGGGAGCGCGCCTATACCATCACACCGTTTGACCTGCTGACGGCTGCCGCGCTGGTGGTGTTTGCCGAGGCTGCGGTGGACGTTGCTGTGCTCGAGGTTGGTATGGGCGGCCGTTGGGACGCCACGAGTGCGACCGATCCCGTCGCCGTTGCCATTACGGGCATCGGGCTCGACCACACGCGCATCCTGGGCGACACGCTCGAGGCCATTGCGGGGGAGAAGGCCGCGGTCATTAAACCCGGGCGACTGGTTGTGCTGGGCGAGGGCACGCATGAGCCGAGCGTTCAGCGCGTGATGGACGCCCGTTGTCGCGAGTGCGGCGTGGTGCCGCTGGTTGTGAGCCACTCCACGACCAAACTTCCGGCACACGTGGGCGATACGGTTGAGTTCAGCTGCACCACGCCGCGCGCGATTTATACGTCGAGCATGGTCAAGCCGGCCTACCAGCCGCAGAATGCTGCGTGCGCGATTATGCTGTGCGAGGGTTATCTGGGCCGCGAGCTCGATCACGATACGCTTGATGCTTCGCTTATGGGCTGCCCCACGCCGGGCCGTTTTGACGTGCTGGGAACCAATCCGCTCAAGCTGATTGACGCCTGTCATAACCCCCAGAGCTGCGAGAACTTTGTGAGCGCGCTGGACGAGATCGACCCGTGCGTGGGGAATCGCCCCACGCTGCTGTGCGCCGCGCTGGCAGACAAGGACGTGGCGGGTATCGTCGACGTGCTGATCCCGGCCTTCCCGCGCGCGGTCGTAACCCAGACCGATTCTGATCGCGCCCTGCCGGCAGAGGAACTCGCCGCACTTGTGGATGCCGATAAGCTCGTGGGCGTGTACCCCAGCGTATCCGAAGCCCTCGCAGCTTTCGAGGCCGCGGGCGAGCCCTTCGTAGCGGCCGGCACCATCACCCTAGCAGGCGAAGTGGCAGGCTTGCTGCGCTAACCCATCCCCTCATCAGTTGCGGTGAAATACGGACTGTTTTACAAGCCAGAAGCCTCTAACGGTCCGTATATCACCGCAACTAAAAAGCAGTCAATTTGGGACGGGGCTATTTTGACTACCCTGCTCCTCGAGTTGACTCGCTTGCCACGAAATGGGGCTATCTACTACGTTTTATCGACTACCCTCGACCACACGGAATATCGCGAAATTAAAACCGCAGGTAGACGGCTTGCGGATTTTGCGAAAACGCGGGTATGGTCGACCTATGCGGGTTAAGCGTAGTAGATGGCCCGTTTTTGTGGCACTGCGTTAAGGGGATGTGTCAAAGGGACAGCCCCTTTGCCGCATTGCCTAGTCTAGGCGGACCGGATCGTGGGGGTAGGCGTTGAGAATCTCGACGCCGGACTCGGTAACTAGGGCCAGGTCCTCGATGCGGACGCCGGTGCGGCCGGGGAGGTAGATGCCCGGCTCGATGGAGAAGGTCATGCCCGGCTCGACAACCTGCTCGTTGACGAGCGAGACGTCGCCCGGCTCGTGGTCCTGCAGGCCGATCGAGTGACCCAGGCGATGCGTAAAGTACTGCCCATAGCCAGCATTCTCAATCACGTCGCGTGCGGCGCGGTCCAGGTCACACATGCGCACGCCCGGTGCGATGAGCGCTTCGGCGGCCTCGTTGGCGCGGCGCACGATGTCGTAGATGCGCGCCGTCTCCTCGTCCGGCTCGCCCCAAAAGAACGTGCGCGTCATGTCCGAGCAGTAGTTGCGATGGCGTCCGCCAATGTCGAACAGCACCACGTCGCCGCGTTTAAGCTCGGTATCGTCGGGCTCGTGATGCGGGTCGCCGGCGTTGGCGCCAAAGCTCACGATCGGCGGAAAGCTAAAGCCCTCGCAACCGTGCTTGCGATACAGACTGAGCATCTGGTCGGCAATTTCGCGCTCCGTCACGCCCTCGTGGACGAGCTTGATAACATCGGCCATCACGGCATCGTTAGCGGCCGAGGACGCGCGCATGAGCTCCTGCTCGGCGGCATCCTTGTAGGTGCGTGCGGCGGTGACGGCAAAGTCACCCAGGAAAAACTCGCTTGCGGCGTGGCGCTCCATGAGCGGCATCAAAAAGCCGGAACGCATGACGGTGTCGATGCCGAGCGGCTTGGTCGGATCGATCTCGCGAGCGATGGCATCGGTCACGATATCGGTATCGGTGTGGTAGGCGACGCGGGCATTGTCATACTCTGGCAGCTGGTGCAGGGCGTTGACTAGGATCACCGGCTCGGCACCGCGCGCGAGCAGCACGCCGCAAAAACGCTCGAACATATCGGCATAAAAGCCGGTTAGGTAATAGATCGACCACGGGTCATTCACGAGCAGCTGCGCACCGGGGTGCTGAGCCTCGAGCGCATCGAGCACGCGCGCCACGCGCTGGTCATCGACATGTGCCATGAAACATCCTTTCGCTAGGCTGCCACCATGGTATCCCAAGCCCGGCACATAGGG
>CABUVC010000226.1 GCA_902494855.1 uncultured Collinsella sp. | reverse complement strand
TGGCCATGCGCACGGCGGCGGGCACCTCGGCATCCTCAGCAGGCGCGGGCGAAACGGGCTCATCGAGCGCGTCAACGGTCAGCGTCTCCTCGGCAATCCAATCACGGTAGGGCTTTTCCTTGGCGTAACGGGCGCGCAGCTCATCGTTGTAGATGACGCGACCGCGGGCAAAGTCGACCTCGAGCATCTGGCCCGGCCCCAGACAGCCGCTCGTCAGGATGTTCTCGGGGCTCACCTCGATGGTGCCCACCTCGCTTGCCAGCATAAAGCGACCGTCGCGCGTCACATAGTAGCGGGCGGGACGCAAGCCGTTACGGTCGAGGGCGGCACCCAGCGTGCGACCGTCGGTAAAGGCGATGGCGGCCGGACCGTCCCACGGCTCCATGAGCATGGACTGGTAAGCGTCGTAGGCGCGGCGCTCCTCACTCAGGCTGTCGTTGTGGTCCCACGGCTCGGGCAGTAACATGGACGCGGCACGCGTGAGCGGGCGACCGTTCATGACCAAAAATTCGAGCACGTTATCCAGAATCGCGGAGTCGGAACCCTCGCGGTTGATGATGGGCATCACGCGCTCAAGATCGTGCTGCAGCACGGGGCTGTACAGGTTGGGCTCGCGGGCACGAATCCAGTTGACGTTGCCCTTGAGGGTGTTGATCTCGCCGTTGTGGATGATAAAGCGGTTGGGGTGCGCGCGCTCCCAGCTGGGCGTAGTGTTGGTGGAGTAGCGCGAGTGAACGAGCGCCACGGCCGTCTTGACGGCGGCGTCGTTAAGATCGATGAAGAAGCGGCGCATCTGCGTGGCGACCAGCATACCCTTGTACACGATGGTGCGCGAACTCATGGAGCACACATAGAAGATCTTGTCGCGCAGGGCAAACTCGGTGTCGGCCTTCTTTTCGATGGTGCGGCGGCACACGTACAGGCGACGCTCGAAGGCATCGCCGGCGGGCGTGTCGTCCGGACGGCCCAGGAAGGCCTGCAGGATAGTGGGCATGCAGGCACGGGCCGTCTCGCCCAGGTCGTGCGGGTCGACCGGCACCTCGCGCCAAAAGAGCAGCGGCACGCCGGCCTCGGCGCAACCCTCCTCAAACACGCGGCGGGCATCCTCTACGCCCTTGTCGTCCTGCGGGAAGAACAGCATGGCCACGCCATAGTCGCCCTCTGCCGGCAGAATCTGGCCGCACTTTTGGGCCTCTTTACGGAAAAAGTGATGCGGAACCTGGAACAGGATGCCAGCGCCGTCGCCGGTGTTCTTCTCGAGTCCGGTGCCGCCGCGGTGCTCCAAGTTGACCAGAATGGACAGCGCGTCGTCCAGAATCTGGTGATGGCGCTCACCGTTGATATCGGCAAGCGCGCCGATGCCACATGCATCGTGGTCGAATTCGGGGCGATAAAGGCCCTGCTGCTGAGCGGAATCTGCCTGCATCGCGATCCTCCCCTAGATATTTAGACAGTCAGTTGAATAGGCATAGTAGGAGCATCGCCGGCCCGTTGTGTTTCCCGCCCGTTTCGAAACAATCGCGTAACGCACACCTTACGAGTGGGCACCGCCGACCTCAAGGGCGAAAACATAGGCCCCAAGTTCGGCCTGCAAACTCACCTCTTCAAACATCTCAATCTGTAACAGTAAGACCCAATTTCGACGACTAACTGTTACAGATTGAGATGTTTTCGAGAGACGGCTCCGAATGTCTCAATCTGTAACATGAAGGGCCGGTTTTTGCAGCTAACTGTTACAGATCGAGATTTTCCATAGGACCATTTCTTCCTGTCTCGATCTGTAACACCTAGGCCCAATTTCCATCCCTAGTTGTTACAGATCGAGACATTTCGGCAGCCCCCTTCACCATCCCATTCAAATAGAACAATTTTGTTAGTCTTGGTTAACTTCTAAGCTTAAAACGGGTATCCTTTGCGGCGTCAAGCAAACGGCACGCACACCGTGCCAGATCAAGGAGGCCCCTATGGCGCACCAAGCAGACCAGCAGACGATGCAACTCGTCCTTATCCGTCACGGAGAGTCCGAGTGGAACAAGCTCAACCTGTTCACAGGCTGGACCGATGTCGAGCTCACCGACACGGGCCGCGAAGAGGCGGCGGCAGGCGGCCGCGCCCTCAAAGAAGCCGGTTTCGACTTTGACGTCTGCTACACTTCGCGCCTCAAGCGCGCGATCCACACCCTCAACATCGTGCTCGGCCAAATGGATCGCGAGTGGCTGCCCGTCATCAAATCCTGGAAGCTCAACGAGCGCCACTACGGTGCGTTGCAGGGTCTCAACAAGGCCGATGCCGCCGCGGAGCACGGCGACGAACAGGTGCTCATCTGGCGCCGCTCCTTCGATGTCTGCCCGCCGGCACTCGAGCCGGACGACGCGCGCGACCCCCACACCCAGGAGCAATACCGCGACGTCGCGCCCGATCAGCTGCCCTATACCGAGTGCCTCAAGGACACGATCGCCCGCGCCTGGCCCTATTTCGAAGACGAGATTCGCCCCCAGATGCTCGCCGGCAAGCGCGCACTCATCGCCGCGCACGGCAACTCCCTGCGCTCACTCGTCATGAAGCTCGAGCACCTCACGCCCGAGGAGATCCTCAAGGTCAACATCCCCACTGGCGTGCCGCTCGTCTACACCTTCGATACCGATTTCAATGTCCTCGACAAGCGCTACATCGGTGACCCGGCGACCATCGCCGCCAAGATC
>CABUVC010000225.1 GCA_902494855.1 uncultured Collinsella sp. | reverse complement strand
CTCAAGTACCAACGCGTCGAGAATCTGCCGTTTGACGTGGCGTGCTTCCTCAACATCGGCCGCGACCACATCTCGCCGATCGAACACCCCACGTTTGAGGATTATTTTGAGAGCAAACTCAGGATCTTTGACCAGGCAAAGACCGCCGTGGTGAATCTAGGCACCGAAGAGGTTGACCGTGTGCTAGAGGCAGCGTCGACGGCCGAGCGCTTGGTGACCGTTGGCGTCGAGCATCCCGAGGCAAGTCTGTGGGCGAGCGACGTACGCATGGTCGGCTTTAGCATCGAGTTCAACTTGCATGGCTTGTGTGCCGACGAGTCCGAGGCGGGGGAGAAGGTCCTGCTGGGCATCGCGGGCGACTTTAACGTGGAAAACGCGCTGGTCGCTATCGCCGCTGCGCACGAGATCGGCATCGGTATCGAGGCTATCAAGAAGGGCCTCTCCAAACTGCGTGTGCCGGGCCGTATGGAGGTCGTGGAGTCGAAGGACGGCCGCGTGATCTGCGTCGTTGACTATGCGCACAACCAGCTTTCGTTCCGTTCGCTTTTCTCGTCGGTCAAGCGCGCGTTTCCCGCTAGTCCAGTCATTGCAGTGTTTGGCGCTGCCGGCGGCAAGGCGCAGGAGCGCCGCGAGCAGCTTCCGCGCGAGGCCGCACCATATTCCGACCTGATGATCTTTGCCAACGAGGACCCGGCTCACGAGGACCCGATGAAGGTCTGTCGCGAGCTTGCCGAGCATGTTCCCGACGATACGCCGAACGAGATCATCCTCGACCGTGAAGCCGCTGTGCATGCGGCGTTCAAGGCGGCGCGCGAGGAGTACGTCAACGCCGATGCTCCCACCATTGTCTTGCTGCTGGCAAAGGGTGACGAGGAGCTCATGCACGTGGGCGACGAGTTCGTGCCCATCGAGAGCGACCTTTCGCTGGCCAATCGCCTGATCGATGTTACCCAGTTTGACTAATGAACCATGATGGCGGCGGCGCCCTGAGTGCGCTGTCGCCATAAGCGTGTTCCCTCAATCAAAACATGCCGTCCAAGTCCAAACCCTTCTACGTAAACGGAGTAACCATGTCCCACAACACCTTGCCGACCGTTGCCGAGCTTTCGGGCGAGATGCGCGAGCGCTTGGCCAAGGTCAAGTACGTCTTTACCGACCTGGATGCCACGATGCTTGCACCCGGCTCGTGCGTGCTGCGCGACAACGACGGCAACCCCTCGACCAAACTCGTCGAGGCCGTCGTGGCGCTCGCTCGCGCTGGCATTCAGGTGGTTCCCACCTCGGGCCGCAACCGTACCATGATCCACGAGGACGCGCGCGTGCTCGGCCTCAACTCCTACATTGGTGAGATGGGTGGCCTGGTCATGTACGACCTCAAAGCCAACGATTGGGAGTATCTGACCGGTGACATGCCTTACGACCCCGCCTGCGGTCTTACTCCGCACCAGGTGATCGAGCAGACCGGCGTGTGCGAAAAGATCCTTGCCCGCTGGCCGCACAAGATCGAGTATCACAACGACATGTCGACCGGCTACAAGTACCGCGAGGTCACCGTCGGCATGCGCGGCGACATCCCCGATGACGAGGCGCAGGCCATCCTCGACGAGGCCGGCTGCGGCCTGGTGTGGGCCTGTAACGGTCACCTGACGCATCTGTCCAAGCCGACGACGCTCGAGCTCGATCGCGTCGAGAACGGTCGCGCGTTTAACATCAATCCCGCCGGCCTCAACAAGGGCGTTGCCATCGCGCGCTTCTGCGAGCACCTGGGGATCGAGCGCGAGGAGACGCTCGCGCTTGGCGACTCCGAGTCCGACTTCTACATGGCCGATCACGTGGGCACGTTCTGTCTGGTCGAGAATGGCCTGACGAGCGCCGGCGCGCCCGAGTTCCTGGCTGCTTGCGAGAACGCTTTCGTTACGCGCGGCAAAATTGTCGACGGTTGGGCGGCGACGGCCGAGCTGCTGGTCGCGGCTCGTTCGTAGCGCGGTCCTATCGTTCTGAGCCATATCTTTTCGAGAGAGAATCTGGTGAGGTAATGTCCGATATCGAGAATCTGGCCGGGGACACGCGCCCCATTGGCGTGTTCGACTCGGGCCTGGGCGGTCTGACGGTTGCGCGCGCCATCGCGACGGTGCTGCCGCACGAGTCCGTCTACTACTTCGGCGACACCAAACGCTGCCCCTACGGCACGCGCACCGAGGATGAGGTGCGCTCGTTTGCGTTGCAGGCGGGCCGTTGGCTGTCGAAGCACGACGTCAAGATTATGGTCATCGCCTGCAACACGGCGACCGCCGCGGCCTTGCGTCTGGCCCAGCAGGTGCTCGACGTTCCCGTGATCGGTGTGATCGCACCGGGCGCACGCGCGGCAATCAACAGTACCCGTTCGCGTCGCGTAGGCGTGCTCGCCACCAACCTCACCATTCGCTCGGGCGCCTACACGCGCGCCATTCAGGATCTAGATGCCGGCGTCGACGTATACGGCTGCCCCGCCTCGAGCTTTGTCGAGGTTGTCGAACACGAGCTCGCCTCGGGTGCGCATCTGCAAGAGCAGTGGCTTGAGAACGAGGACATCTTCGATACGCCTGCCGTACGTGCGCTGGTGGGTGCCACGGTTGAGCCGTTGCGTGACCACGGCATCGATACCGTGGTACTCGGCTGCACGCATTTCCCGCTGCTCGTGGGGCCTATTCGCCATGCGCTGGGTCCCG
>CABUVC010000224.1 GCA_902494855.1 uncultured Collinsella sp. | reverse complement strand
GGGTTCTTCGCCCATGGCTTCTCCGTGCGCGACATCGTGTTGCTGCTTGGCGGTGCGTACCTCATCTACAAGGGCATCGACGAGATGCGCGACGTGCTCGCGCTCACTGAGGAGAAGGCGTCGCATTCCGAGGAGCACAAGGCGAAGCATCAGATTGGGCTTGGTCAGGCTATCGGTACCATCATGGTGATGGATGTCGTCTTCTCAATCGACTCGGTTATCACGGCGGTGGGCTTGGCGAATTACCTTATCATCATGATCCTTGCGGTTGTAATCGCAGTCATCATGATGATGGTGTTCATCGACCCGATTTCCGACTTCATCAACAAGCACACGGAAATGAAGATCCTCGCGCTCTGCTTTATCTCGGTCATCGGAATTCTGCTCGTGCTCGATTCGCTTGGCATTAACTCGGGCATCGAGGTCCTCGACATGCACATGGAGAAGCTCATGGTGTACTTCGCCATGGTGTTCGCCTTTGTGCTCGAGCTCATTCAGATGCGCTGGTCGTCGAATTACGCGAAGTGGAAGCGGGAAGTTGCCGCGGGCTCGACCTCTGCGAACGACGGCACGGTGGGGAAGACGGCGCGTGAAGAGGCTTCTGCAGATGCAAAGGCTGTTGAAGCGGGCGATGATTCCAAGGGGGAGGGCGAGTAGCTCCCGCATGCCGAAGCGCCTTTGGGGTAACTTTGCAAAGTAACCGCAACGCTTGAGAACCTTTGGTATTTCTCGGGGTAAACGCAACCATTGCGACAGATTGACCGCCTCTGGGGCCGTGCAAGGCCCGACTGACTGCATGTTCCTGCGCGTTGCGGTCAGTTCGAGGGCATGCCGGCGCAAGCCTTCCTCGGAAGGCTCTCGGACTAGGCGCAACGCCGGGATTGTGGCCGCCCCGCTACTTCAGGCGCGTCAGGGGCGGCTCGCCCCGCCTCTCCCGCTCGATGTCGAGGATCTCGGGCTTGAGCATCAGCTCGTCTCGTCCGACCTCTTGGATGCCGAGGGCGTCGAGCAGCGCGTCCGCCTCCGCCTCGCCGTAGACGAAGCGCAGCATCTGTATGGGCGTCTTGCCGCCGAGGGAGGCGCGGGGGTTGGAGTTGGCATGGCTCATGAGCACGGCCATGTCCGCCCCCGTGAGCTCGTCGAAGGCGAACATGCCCTTCTCCAGGATCTGCCGGATCTCGGTGTGATTCTTCTCGCATCCTCCCTTCTGCTGGGACTGGCGCGGGTCGCAGTAGTACAGGCGCACCCCGAGCTTGCCGTCTTCGATGCGCTCTCCGGCGAGGGCGCCGATGCCGTCCTCGTCGGCGAACTCCTCGCCGTTGTCGGTGAGCACTGTGCGCATCCATCGAGCGTGCATGTCCTCCGGCATGGCGTCCTTCACGGCGGCCAGCCCCTTCTTGACGTTGGCGCAGTCGTGCTCCTCCAGCAGCAGGGCCAGCTGCAGGTGCGACGGGAGGTTGTAGAGCGTCATCACCGCCCGCACGTCTACATTGCGCCCGATGACGCAGTCGAGCTCGGTGCGCGAAGCCCTGCGCTCCTCCGGCAGCTTCAGGAACTCGCCGTGGCTGCGCTTGGGCGAGTGGGAGGTGGGTCTGCGGGGCGCCTTCCTCTTCCGGGGCCTGAATCCCACCTTGCGCTCGAGCTCCAGGTTGGTGAGGCCGCCGTACCCCGCATCGACCCAGCGGTAGATCGTGGAGCGGTGCACCCCGACGACGTCCTCGTAGAGCACCGAGATCTCGTAGGGCGACAGCCCTCGCCCGATCCCGTCCTTGATGTGCGCGAGCGCCGCCTCGGCCCGCCCGGGCTCCATGTCGATGCCCCTGCGCGAGTCGCTCCTGCGCTCGTCGGACGCCCTCTGGGCGACCTGCGCCTCGTAGGCGAAGCGGTTGCCGCGATTGCAGCCGTAGCGGTTCTTCCTGCACCCGTTGCATACCCAAGGCGCCCTTGTCAGCGCGTCGCACGCGGTCCGCTCCGCATAGGCGGGGCAGAAGTCGCGGCAGTCCCGCACGTCGCACCCGGCGCAGAACGCGCCTTCGCGGACGCACTCCGCGCACACGCCCACGCGCTTGCACCAGCTACGGTCGCGGCAGGCTCCCTTGCGGGGCCTGAAGGCCCGAACGTGCCTGTTCTCGCGCACCTCCCTCGACACGGTCGAGGGGCTCCTGCCGATGAGGCGCGCTATGGCGCGGAACGAGTCGCCCCGGTTAAGCCCATCCTCTATCTCCTTCCTTTCCTTAAGCGTCAGTTGCCTGTATCCTTTGTCCATGGCTCTTTCCTATCTGCTACGAACGGCAAGGTTTGGCGACTTAGCACCATAGCGGGAAAGGGCCTTTTTGTTAAATTTGCCGTTCGCTCGGGCCAGATGGCCCTCGCGCACGGCAGGGGACTAACGCCCAATCCTCTTTCTAACTAAGCGCAACTGTTGCGCTTAATCTGCAAGTTTGCGGTTAGCGTTGCGATGAGTTTGGAAAGTTAGGGTTTCGATTATCAGAGCAGTTTTGTCTCACTTTTGTGCCGTTGAGTATCGCCGTGTATCGCCACGTTCGTTTTCCGTATAAAATACGAGACGACATGGAAATGCCCGCACTTTCGATTCATAGAGTGGGAGTAGGAAATTCTTTAGTTATGGGGGTATAAATCGTTTAGACGATAATGAATATCCCAATAAACCCGTAATTTGAAAGACTGGCTCTAATGAAAATTGAAGCCAGTATGCGTTTGCTCCCTAGAGAGAACTACCTGAAGAAGATTCGCGGCTTCTACCATGACGACGG
>CABUVC010000223.1 GCA_902494855.1 uncultured Collinsella sp. | reverse complement strand
TCTGCCCAAGACCGGTTTTCCCATGCGTGCCGGTCTTTCCAAGTCCGAGCCTAAGCGACTCAAGGACTGGCAGGACAACAAGGTCTACGAGCAGGTTCTGAAGAAGAACGAGGGTCACAAGAAGTTCGTGCTGCACGACGGCCCTCCGTACGCCAACGGCCCGATCCACATCGGCCACGCCATGAACAAGATCTCCAAGGACATGATCAACCGCTACTGGATGATGCAGGGCTATGAGGTCCCTTATGTCCCCGGTTGGGACTGCCATGGTCAGCCGATCGAGCATAAGGTCGAGGAGAAGCTCGGCACCGAGAAGTTCAACCAGACCTCCACGGCTAAGATCCGCGAGCTCTGCAACAAGTTCGCGGTCGAGAACATCGAGCTGCAGAAGGCCGGTTTCCGCCGTCTGGGCGTGCTCGGCGACTGGGACAACCCCTACCTGACGCTTTATCACCAGCATGACGCCGCCGACATCGAGGTCTTTAAGGCCATGTTCGATAAGGGCATGATCTATCGCGGTCACAAGCCCGTCCACTGGTGCAAGCACTGCCACACCGCACTCGCCGAGGCCGAGATAGAGTACTCCGACGAGACGAGTCCCTCCATCTTCGTTCGCTTTGAGATGACCTCCAAGCCCGCCGGCCTCGAGAACTTCGACGGCCCGGTCGACTTTATCATCTGGACGACCACGCCGTGGACCATCCCCTCCGACCAGGCCGTTTCTCTCAAGCCCGGCGCCGCCTATGTCGCTGTTGAGCATGATGGCCGTGCCGAGGTCATGCTCGAGGACCTGGCTCCCAAGTGCTGCGATGAGTTTGGCTGGGAGTACACCCCGGTTTTGGTCGACGGCAAGCCCTATGTGGTTCCCGCTGAGACTTTCCACCACATCCACTACAAGCAGCCGATCTTTGACGGCATTGAGGGCGTGGCGCTGCTGGCCGATTACGTCGGTGTCGATGACGGTACCGGTATCGTCCACAACTCGCCCGGCCACGGCGTCGACGACTACTTTGCCTGCCTCAAGGAGGGCATCACCGACATCTGCATGCCGGTTGACGACGACGGTAAGTTCTACACCGGCGAGGAGTTTGGTACCGGTGGCCCCTTCAGCGGTATGGATACCGATGAGGCCAACCCTCACATTATCGAGTTCCTGCGCGAGCGCGGCACCCTGGTCCTCGAGAAGAAGATCACGCACAGCTATCCGCACTGCTGGCGCTGCAAGCACCCGGTGCTCTTCCGTGCTACCGACCAGTGGTTCGTCTCGATGGACAAGACCGGCTTGCGCGAGCAGGCTGGCAAAGAGGTCCGCGAGAACGTCAAGTGGTATCCGGCCCATGCCGCCAACCGCATTGGCGCCATGGTCGAGCAGCGTCCCGACTGGTGCATCAGCCGCCAGCGCAACTGGGGCGTGCCTATCCCCAGCTACACTTGCGCCGACTGCGGCGAGAAGGTCATGAACGACGCCACGCTCGACGCCGTCATCAAACTCTTCCACGAGAAGGGCTCCGACGCCTGGTTCACCGACGCTCCTGAGAGCTATCTGGGCGAGGCCTGCGTCTGCCCCAAGTGCGGTGGCCATCACCTCAAGGCTGATAAGGACATCCTTGACGTGTGGTGGGACTCCGGCGTGTCTTGGAAGGCCGTCTGCGAGTACCGTCCCGAGCTGGAGTACCCGGCGGACGTCTACCTCGAGGGCTCTGACCAGCACCGCGGTTGGTTCCAGAGCTCACTGCTCACCTCGGTGGGTGCCAACGGCCACGCTCCGTACAAGGCGGTCGTCTCGCAGGGCTTCACCCTCGACGGCCAGGGCCGTAAGATGTCTAAGTCACTCGGCAACGTCATCGACCCCAACAAGGTCTGTGACGAGATGGGTGCCGACATCATCCGTCTGTGGGTCGCCTCCGTCGATACCAGCTCCGACGTCTCCATCGACCACGAGATTCTCGCTCGTACGTCCGATGCCTACCGTCGTTTCCGCAACACGCTGCGCTTCCTGCTCTCCGAGCTCGAGGGTCAGTTTGAGCCCGAGACCGACGGCGTCGCCTTTGCCGACCTGCTGCCGCTCGACAAGCTCATGGTCGCCCGCCTGACCCAGGTCCAGGCCGAGGTTGACGACGCCTACGCCAGCTACGAGTTCCCGCGCGCCTACCGTGCGCTTTACGACTTTGCGGTTACCGAGCTCTCCAACGTGTATCTCGACGCCCTGAAGGACCGTCTGTACTGCGAGAAGCCCGGTTCGCTCGAGCGTCGCAGCGCCCAGACCGTGCTGGCTGAGCTTTTCTCGATGCTCATGCGCGACCTGCAGCCGATCCTGTCCTACACGGTCGACGAGGCCATGGCCTATGCGCCCGCCGGCTGCGTCGATCACCAGAAGTACGCCGCGCTGCTCGATTGGTACAAGTCGCCCATCACGGTCGACGAGGCCAACGAGTTTGAGGGCGTGCTCGAGGCTTCACTCGAGCTCCGCAGCGTCGTGACCAAGGCCCTTGAGGATGCCCGCTCCGCCGGCACCTTCACTAAGAGCCAGCAGGTCCGCGTCAAGGCGGTCGTTCCCGCCGAGATGTACGCGCTGCTGACCGGCGACAAGGCCGTCGACCTGGCCGAGTTCTACATCGTCTCCGCTGTTGAGCTGACCCAGGGTGAGGAGCTCTCCGTTGCCATCGAGGCTGCTGAGGGCGAGTGCTGCGACCGTTGCTGGAACTATCGCACCACCGTCGGCGAGTACAACGGTCACGCACATATTTGCAAGAGGTGTGCGGAAGCCCTTTAGGTTCCG
>CABUVC010000222.1 GCA_902494855.1 uncultured Collinsella sp. | reverse complement strand
TGCGCGGCAAGGTGAATGTGTTTCAGCTGGGCGTCATCGTCTTTTCGGTCGGTTCGCTGCTGTGCGGCCTTTCGGCCTCGCTCGAGGTTCTTATCCTGGCACGCATTGTTCAGGGCGTCGGTTGCGCGGCGGCCATGGCTAACAACATGGGTATCATCACCGAGTCGTTTCCGGCGCGCGAACGAGGCCGTGCCATGGGCATTCTCGCGACCTTTGTGGCCCTCGGCATGATGTGTGGCCCCGTGCTCGGCGGCATGCTGGTGGCAAGCTTTCCTTGGGAGAGTATCTTCCTCATCAACCTGCCCATTGGCGTCATCTCGTTTATCGTGGGGCTCTACACGCTGCCGCATGTTAAGCCGGAGGCCGGCGAGCGCTCCATGTCGCTGGCGGAGGCCGCGCGTCGCTGCTTTGCAAATTCGGCCTTCACCATCAATCTTGCCTGCATGCTCATCGTGTTCGTTGGCATTGGCGCATCCGAGTTTATTCTGCCGTTCTATTTTCAGGACGCCCACGGCTTTGGTTCCGACATTTCCGGACTGCTCTTTTTGGCGCTTCCGATGGTGAATGCTTTTATCGGCCCGCTTTCGGGCACGATTTCCGATCGTATTGGTTGCGAGGGCCCCACGGCCGTTGGCCTGGGCGTGTACGTGTGCGGGCTCTTTGCAGTGAGCACGCTCGACGAGCATTCATCGATCCCTGTGATCGTGTGCTGCGTCGCATTTATGTCGTGCGGTACGTCGATTTTCCAGAGCCCCAACAACTCGCTGTACATGGGCTCGGCTCCGCGCGAGGCACTTGGCTTTGCAGGTAGCTTGGGCAGCTTGGCGCGCTATGCGGGCATGGCGCTGGGTATTACGGCAGGTTCGCATATCCTCTATGGGCAGATGAGCGTGGCGATGGGCGAGGCCGTGACCAGTTTTGTTGCAGGCCGTCCGGATGTATTCCTATTCGGCTTTCGCTCGGTGTTCTATGTGTTGATGGCCGTGGCCGCCGTGGGCTTTGCGCTTGCCATGGTGCGTTTGGTGAAGATGCGCGCCCGTCATTAGCGTGTTGGGAGGCTGTCTGCCACGAATCGCGCCGTCCCAAAAAGACTGGTTTGTGGTGCGATGCGGCTTGTGGGGCGGGCGGGGGTCGGTCCGTGGTAGACTATCGAACAACGTTTATTAATCGCGCGGTATCGTTGCCGCGAGAAGGGGTTGCGCCATGCAGGAGCTTGAGGATCGTATTCGCCATGACGGCATCGTAAAGGCCGGTAACGTCCTTAAGGTTGATGCCTTCCTCAACCACCAGTGCGACGTTGAGCTGTTCGACCACATGGGCGCCGAGTGGGCCCGTCTGTTCAAGGATGTCGAGATCAACAAGATCCTGACGATTGAGGCTTCGGGCATTGGTATGGCTTGCATTGCAGCCCAGCACTTTGGCGGCGTGCCAGTGGTCTTTGCCAAGAAGGCACAGTCCATCAACCTCGACGGCGAGCAGTATGCCACGACCATCTACTCCTTTACCAAGCAGAAGGAGTACCCGGTCATCGTTGGCAAGCGCTTCCTGTCCGAGGGCGACAAGGTCCTGATTATCGACGACTTCCTGGCCAACGGCTGCGCACTCGAGGGTCTTATCAAGATCTGCGAGGCTGCGGGTGCCGAGGTTGCCGGCATTGGCATCGCGGTGGAGAAGGGCTTCCAAGGCGGTGGCGATAAGCTCCGCGAGCGCGGCTTCCGCGTTGAGAGCCTGGCCCGTATCGCCGATATGGACTGCGAGAACGGCGAGATCACCTTCGCCTAAGCGCGCAACACAAGCGATTGGTATGCGATGTGACAAAGGGACTGTCCCTTTGTCACATTTTTTTGTATGAGGGGAGGTGCTGATATGGACGAGAACAAGATGGAATGGCGCGAGTATGCGCGCTATGCCGAGATGTTGGCCGAGGAGTTGGCGCGCGATTGCGAGGTGCAGGTGTTTCGTGCGACGGGTCCGGGCGGGCAGGGCGTGAACACGACGGACTCGGCGGTGCGTATGAAGCATGGGCCCACGGGGATTGTTGTGACGGCGCGCGAGAGCCGTAGTCAGTTTCAGAATCGCGCGAGCTGCCTGCGTAAGCTGCGCGCAGAGCTTGAGCGTCGTGGCCGTCCGCCGCGCCGTCGCGTCAAGACCAAAGTGCCCCAGCGATCGCGCCAGCGCAGGCTCAACGACAAGCACTTCAATGCGATTAAAAAGGCTAACCGTCGCAAGCCGGGGAGCGACGAGTAGCCGATTGTTTCGCTGGTCTTGCTAGCGGGTGGGGTGCCAGACTTGGAGGGCGCCGGGTAGGATGTCGACTTCGATGCGCGAGGCGACGATGGGCTCGCCGTCGGCCTGGATGGGGTAGTCGGGCTCCTCAAAAGTTAGCTCGGCATGGCGGCAGCGGCGCATGCGAACCGGTGGCAACTTGGTATGGTGGCCGTCCTTGGCCGAAAGGAACATAGGCAGGGCTACCGCGCGAGGGACGGGGCCGCAGGCGTAGCAGACGTCGAGCATGCCGTCGCAGGGGTCGGCATCGGGGCAGATACGATAGCCCGAGCCATACGTGGGGCCCAGCTGAATCGCCATGATGATCGCCCTCACGCGCTCGGCGGGCGCGTCGTCAAAGCTGGCTGTCATGGGGTAATTGCGATAGCGTAGGCCAAACTGCTCAAGTCCCGAGAGAGTGTAGAGCGGAGTGCCGGCGAGACCCGTCTTTTTGCGCAGCTCGGTGGTGCCCAGGCCGATGGCGGCATCGATGCCGATCGAAAGCGTCTGGTCGTA
>CABUVC010000221.1 GCA_902494855.1 uncultured Collinsella sp. | reverse complement strand
TGAGGTAACGCCGCAACGCACGGATTATTATGCACGTGACCCCTCGATGGGTCAAGCGACAATTTGGAAAAATTTTACGAAGTGATGATTAAGATGCTCGCACCTCGACCGAGGTTCGAATCCATGCGGTGTTGCCATAAAAGAAAAGCCCCCGTTGCCGGAGGCTTTCAATTTCAATTGGTGCGGCGTATAGGATTCGAACCTATGACGTTCTGATTCGTAGTCAGACCCTCTATCCAGCTGAGGTAACGCCGCAGCGCAAGACATATAAAACCACTTTAGCTTATTGGAGTCAAGCACAATCTCAAACTTTTTTGTGGAACGCAGTTTTGTCATGCTGCTCCGCATATACCGCCGTTCCCCGTACGATCGATTGGCTTTTCGATCACGTCAAACTTAGCATCAAGTTCCCTCAGGAGCGATCTCACCCGCTGGGCACAATCATAATCGGCAAACGAGATACTCAACATGCGAGCAACCTGGTTAGATGTCCGGACCCCATAGAAATGCTCCAGGGCCACCAGCCCCTCGTGCGCCACAAAGGTCTCGACCACATGCGACGACTCCTCAAAGCACCATTGCGTCAACGGCCCCTCGCTCGTCTGTCGAACCACCAGGCCACCCATGCCAGACGGCTCACACGTCACAAGCAGGTACTCCCCGCCCTCGTCGCTCTCAAACAAAACCACCCGATCATCAAACAGCTCCATCGCGTCCCCTTTCTCTCGCTCTTATTTAGCAAAAGCATAGCAGGTAGATGGCTGTATACAGAACAGTTGTTCGTGTGTTTTCTATTGGGCTGTCCGCACGGCATGGTATGGACCTGCGCACGAAATAGGGCGCCCCCGAAGGAGCGCCCTTGCATATCGCCTATGCAGCCAAGTTACGCGACCGGCTCAATCTTCTCGAGGCCGCCCATGTAGGGACGCAGGACCTCGGGGATCGTGATGGTGCCGTCGGCGTTCTGGTAGTTCTCCAGAATGGCAGCCATGGTGCGGCCAGCCGGCAGGCCGGAACCGTTAAGGGTGTGCAGGTAGCGCGAACCCTTGAAGTTCTCGGGGTCGCGATACTTGATGTTGGCGCGACGGGCCTGGAAGTCACCGCAGTTGGAGCAGGAGCTGATCTCCTTGTAGGCGTTGTAGCTCGGCAGCCAGACCTCGACGTCGTAGGTCTGACGGGCAGAGAAGCCCAAGTCGCCGGTGCACAGGCTAATCACGCGATACGGAAGACCCAGCTGCTGCAGCAGGTACTCGGCCTCGGCGGTCATGCTCTCGAGCTCCTCGTCGGACTCCTCCGGCTTGGCAAACTTGACCATCTCGACCTTGTCGAACTCGTGCTGACGGATGATGCCGCGGGTGTCACGACCGGCGGAACCGGCCTCCTCGCGGAAGCAGGGGGTGAAGGCGGTGTAGCGGCGCGGCAGGGTGTCGGCGTCGAGAACCTCGCCGGCGTGCAGGTTGGTGAGCACGACCTCGGCGGTAGGGATCAGGAAGTTGTCGCCCGAGACGTGATAGGCGTCGTCCTCAAACTTGGGCAGCTGGCCCGTACCGAACATGGTCTGACGCTTGACGACGATAGGCGGCCACCACTCCTTAAAGCCACGGCTCGTGTGCGTGTCCAGGAAGAAGTTGATAAGGGCGCGCTCCAAGCGGGCGCCGGCGCCACCGAGAACGGTGAAGCGGCTGCCGGAGAGCTTGTTGCCGCGTTCGAAGTCGAGGATGTCCAGATCGGTGCCCAAGTCCCAGTGCGGCTTAAAGTCGAAGTCGAACTCGCGCGGGATGCCCCAGCGGCGACGCTCGATGTTCTCGTCCTCGTCCTTACCGTACGGGGTGGCCTCGCAGGGAATGTTGGGCAGGTGAGCCATGAAGTCGTACTGCTCCTGCTCGAGGGCGGTGCGGCGCTCGGCCAGACCGTCAATCTTCTCGTTGACGGCGCGCACGGCCTCCTTGGCGGCCTCGGCCTCGTCCTTCTTGCCCTCCTTCATCAGGGCGCCGATCTTCTTGGACTCGGCGTTGCGCGTGGCTTGAAGCTCCTCGACCTCGGTGATGACGGCACGACGCTCGTCGTCGAGCTCAAAGAACTTCTCGCGATCCCAAGACGTCTGGCGGTTAGCCATGGCGACATCGATGGCATCGGGGTTCTCGCGAACAAACTTGATATCAAGCATTAGATCCTCCGGCGATATACATTCCATTTAGGTTGCAACCTTGTACATGTATGGGCAAGTATATACTTATGAGCGTTTACGACCCAACTCAACTACGCAAGAAGGCACCCAATGGACGCAGTTTTTTCCTTTTTGTTTGGCACCCGCACCGGTTTTGCCATCCTTTTCGCCGGCGGCATCCTGCTGTTTGCGATTCTTGCCTTTGTAATGGAGAAGCGCACCCATAAGATGTATGTCGACCGCGGCCCCAAGTCCGAGGACGAAGAAGACAGCTTCTGGGACTAACCTGCCAAAAAGGGACAGGTTTATTTTGGTCGGTTTTATCTGGGCAAACGTAAGCGCCCCGCAACTGGAATTGAGCCAGTTGCGGGGCGCTTTTCGCTAAAAGGACAAAACCGCAGGAAAAACCTGCCAACATAAACCTGTCCCTTTTTGGTCGGTTTTACTGGAGGGTTGCGTCGATTGCCTTGACTAGGGCGCTGCGCATGCCGGCGTCTTCGAGCGCAACGACGCCCTTGATGGTGGCACCGCCGGGCGAGCACACGGCATCCTTCATCGCCGCAGGATGCTGGCCAGTTGCAAGCTGCAGCTTTGCCGTACCCAGCACCATCTGGCT
>CABUVC010000220.1 GCA_902494855.1 uncultured Collinsella sp. | reverse complement strand
CCGGTGGCAACGATCTGGGCAAGGCGCTTACCGTTGACTATGGACGCGCTTACAAGCTCGATAAGCTCGAGTATTATCCGCGCGATGACGCCGGCAACGGCACCGTGACCAAGATGCGTGTTGAGACGAGTCTCGATGGCGTCCACTGGACGAGCCAGGAGGTCGATTGGGCACGTTCCGCTGATTGTAAGACGGTAGCGTTTGACGGCACCGTGGCCGCTCGTTACGTGCGCATGACACCGCTCGCCTCGGTCGGCAATTTCTTCTCCGCGTCCGAGATTGCCATCTACAAGACCGACGGCACGGATGGCTTCGCCGTGGGCTCCAACCTCAACAAGGCCACGATCTCCGACGGAGACTACTCCAACATGAAGAACTATCTGGGCCTCGAGAATCGCGAGCCCGATACCCCGACGTTCGGTTCGCAGATCCGCGACCACTTCGCCGACCTCAACGATAACGGCGTTTACGACGTCTACGATTACTCGTTCACCATGGCGGGTCTTGACGGCGGCACTAAACAAAAGGGCAAGGTCGCAGGTTCGCTCGCGGTGATTCCGAGCAAGACCGAGGTCGAGGCCGGTGATGAGATCACCGTTGATGTCTATGCGGCCGACGCCAAGAACGTCAACGCCCTGGGCGCCCTCGTCAACTTCAAGAGCGACCAGTTCGAGTTTGTGTCCGAGAGCATCGCGCAGGACGGCTCGACTGCCGGCATGGAGAACCTGTCTCGCGAGAAGGTCCAGTTCGTGGACGGAACGCAGACTATCAATCTCGCCTTTGCCAACCGCGGCGATGGCAAGCTCTACAACGGTACTGGCGCGGTGGCGAGTTTCAAGCTCAAGGCCAAGACCGCCGGAAAGGTCGAACTGCCCTCGACATCTTGGCTTATCGGCCCGGCATGCGACGCACTTGAGTTTGCGAGCGACGGCACGGTGACGATGCCGGACGTTCCTCAGCCAACGGTCGCCGAGTACGCCCAGGATGCCTTCAACATCACGATGACCAACGATGAGCTCACGACCGACGACGGGACCAACGTCGAGAAACTTATCCAGCAGAAGAGCTATAACGCGCTGTTCGATAATAACGAGGGCGACAACGGCTTTGAGTTCCTGTGGAACTGGAGTGGCAACTGGGACAGCGAGGGTAAGCTACCGAGTTACGTGAAGCTTCCCACCACGATGACATTCGCATTTAAGACGCCGTCGAAACTCGATAGCGTCGAGGTCGTTAACCGCAACGGCGGCAACGGAACCGTACAGAAGATCAAGGCCGTCGTGACGTTCGAGGATGGCTCGATCCAAGAGTTCGCGGGCGGGGAGTACGATTCCTTCCTGGCTCGCTACGCCTTTGACCTCTCTGCCGAGAACAAGGGCAAGAAGGCGACCAAGGTCGAGGTCACGCCGCTTGAGGCATCGGGTGACCAGATGCTCACACTGCGTGAGGTCAACTTCAACTACACGCAGGGTGTCGAGGCCATCGAGGGTGTCGAGCTAGGCAAGAACCAGACCGAGTTCTTTGAAGGCGACATTACGCCCGTCGACGCCAAGGCTACGCCTGAGAGCGCTGGCTACCCCTATGTGACGGTCGAGAGCTCCGACCCCTCTGTGGTAAGCGTCTCCGCTGTTCAGGCTGGCGATAGCGTGAGCTACTACCTGCGTGCCAACAAGGCCGGCAAGGCAAAGATCACGGTGGCGTCGGTACTCGACCCCTCCAAGACCGCATCCTATGAGGTCGAGGTCAAGGCTGGTGTCGATACCTCTGCGCTCGTGGCAGCGCTTTCCAAGGCCGCGGGCTACAGCGAGTCCGTCTACACCAAGGATTCCTATGCAGCTCTCACCACTGCGGTCGAGGCGGCTCGGAAGCTCCTCGACAGCGGCCAGGGCAGCTATAGCAAGAAGGATGTCGCAGACGCCACTGCCAAGATCGAGAAGGCAATCGACGGCCTCAAGATGCGCCCTGTCGATGAGAAGATCCTCATCAACACGCCCGAGAACCGCAAGAACGTCAAGGTGGCCGACTTCTCGAGTGAGGCCGACTACGAGGGCAGCAACGCCGTCAACGCTCTCGACGGCGACGAGCGGACGCTTTGGCACAGCGACTGGGCCCATGGGACCGGTATGCCCCAGTATCTGAGTGTCGACCTGGGCCGCGACTACGATCTCACCGACGTTACATTCCTGCCGCGCCAGGACGGCGGCACTAACGGCGATATCTTCGAGGCCGAGATACTGGTCTCCGACACTGCCGACGGTTATGAGATGGGCACCGCCGCGTCGATGGGTACGTTCGCCTTCGACAACGACGGCCGCGTGCTCACCGACCGTGGCGACTGGAAGCAGATGAGCTTTGGCGCCGCGCGCGGTCGCTACGTGACCGTCAAGGTGATTCACGCCGGCGGTGGCGACGTTGATGCCTACTGCAGCATGGCGGAGCTCAAGTTCTACGGTACGGCCGTCCCCGATCCGGTGGCGAAGGATGATCTCGCTACCGCGATCGAAAAGGTTGATGCCGAGGTTGCTGCCGGCGACCTCAAGGCCGGTGACTACACCGAGGCCTCCTGGACGGCGCTCGAGAACGCCCTGGCGAGCGCCCGCGCCATCTTGAGCGATGAGGACGCCACGCAGGACGAGGTCGACCAGGCGCTCAGGGCGCTCGAGAGCGCCCGCGGCGCGCTCGAGAAGACCCCGGTGGTCCCGGTCGAGAATCCGACTAAGAAGCAGCTCAAGGCCCTGGTCAAGCAGGCGAAGGAGACTGACACCAGGGGCAAGACGGACGAGTCTGTCAAGGCCCTGACGGATGCCATTACCTACGCCGAGGACGTCT
>CABUVC010000219.1 GCA_902494855.1 uncultured Collinsella sp. | reverse complement strand
GTTATCCGCGCACACCGGGAGAACATCACTGTAACGGCCGAGTAGCCGCTCACTCCACCCCTACGCAACATCCCAGGGCTGGAGTTCGTCGCCCAGGCGAACGATGCAGTCGTAGAGCACGGTATGGCGCTCGGCCGGGTTGGCATCCCGATGGAAATGCCCGTAATACCAGCACTTGTAATCCAAGCGGTCTTCCAGCTCATCGAAAAATGCCGTAAGCCGATCAACGGCGGGGTAATTCCAGCCGGGTGCCGGATAAAGCGTGGGCGAAAGCATGCGCGTAGAGCAGGTGTGGGTGACCACGTAGTCGACCTTCCAACCCACGCTGTCGAGCTTTGCCCGCGCCTCCTCAAAGTTGCGCTCGTCCGGCAGTTCCTGCGGCCACCAGCTGGAATAGGGAATGCGGTATTCTTTGTCCACGCTCGTGGCGCCGCCCATGGTAAAGATCGTTGAGCCGTCGAGCTCAAAAACCTCGCCGCGCGTCAGGCGCCGTATGGGGGAGGTATCCGACAGACGCTGCGTCAGCCCACCGTGCCACAGCTCCATGGGACGCTCCGCCCAGTGATCGAAACGCTCGTGGTTGCCGTCGACGAACAGCACGGTATGGGGGCGCGACTCCAGCCAAGCGATGTCGGCACATTCCTCGGCAGAGAAATCCCAGGGAAAGCCAAAGTCGCCCGCGACAATCAGATAGTCGTCGCTCGTCAGGCTATCCCCAAGGTCCCAATCGCGCAGCTTTTGCATGTCGAGGCCGCCATGAATATCGCCCGTCACATAGACTGTCATCGGATCACCACTTCCCTCTTATAGGCTTCGAGATCGCGCTCGACCTGCTCATCGCCCGTGGCGTTGACCCACCACGGCCACTTAACGCAACACGCCGGCTCGTCGACCTGCGCAAACCATGACTTGAGCTCCTCCAAGCTCACCGGAGCGTAGCCGCTGGCGTCCACGCCCACGTCATAGCGCAGCAGTCCCTGCCGAAGGTTGAACTTGTTGTACGCGCCGCCGCAGCTGTGGATATGTCCGTGCAGATGCCAGCCACCGTGCGACATGCCCTGCCAATCGACCATGGGATAGTGGCTCAGTACGATTTTTTGACGGTCGATCTTGAGCACGCAAATGGGCGGCTCGACGATAAAAGCATCCGCCACCGCAGGCTGCGTCCAGTCTTTGTCATGGTTGCCGGGCAGCAGATGGACGCGCTTGCATGCAATGCTTTTGCGCAGCTCGTAGGCATCTTGGACCGTCATCTTAAAGCTGAAGTCACCCAAAATGTAAAGCTCGTCATCCGCAGCGACCTTGCTATTAATGCTGGCGACCATGGCGTCGTTCATCTGCGCAACAGTCGACCAAGGCCTGTCGGCGAGCCGGAGCATGTTCTCGTGTCCAAAGTGCGTATCGCTGGTAAACCAGATCATGGGGACCTCCTAACGCTTTTGCTCAAAATAGCCACTCGCAGTCTCACCCTGCTTGTCGGTACATCGCACTTCGATCGGCACAATATCTTGGTAGATAAGGCGATGCTTGTCATCGCGCCATTCATCGTCATGGTAATGGCCAAAAAACCAGGTGCGGTAGTCGAGCCGCCCGTCGAGCTCGCCCAAAAAGGCCTGTAGCGAATCATCGTAGAACTCGCGATTGCACTCCATGCACAGTTCGTCCGCCAAATCGACCGGTGCCTCGTGCGTCACAACATAGTCGACCTTCCAGCCCACGCGGTCGAGCGAGGCGCGGCAATGGTTCATCTCGCGCTCGCTCGGCATCTCCTCGGGCCACCACGTCTTTCCCTCCTGGCGCCACTGTTTGTCATGGCTCGCGGCGCCACCCATGGCGAGCACTGTGGTCCCCGCGATGTCGAACACCTCGCCGCGCATCAGGTGCAGCACGTGTGGGCGAGCCTTGTGAACGAGACCCCCATTCCACTCTCGCATCGGCAGCCCCGCCAGCAGACGATGGTTCTCGTGATTGCCGTCGACAAAGCACGTGGTCCAGGGCTTGGACTCAAACCAGTCGAGCCAGTATTTGTCGGTGTTCGAGCCGCTCCATATAAAGCCAAAGTCACCGGCAACGATCACCACGTCATCGCGTGTCAGCGTTCGACCCAATGGCCAAGCGCGCGACGAGAAGCGGCTCGCACCGTACTCGGCAACACCGTGAACGTCTCCGGTAACGAAAATGGACATCTAGCAACACCTCCGCGCTGTGCGGCTCTGGGCAAATCGATAGCAGAAATTGCAGGCAGGCCCCGATATCTACACCCCTTAGGGCTTACCCCTCGTTCTTCCACCCAAACGGGTCAAACACCCAAAAGATCAGATCGAGCACGCCGCCGGTCATCATGGCACCGGCAAGGGCCATGCAAACGTGCAGAGAGCTGGCACTTCGGAGCACGTCGAACGGCCCCAAAACAGCCAGCAGCGCGACCGCTGCGCCGGCAAGGCATAGCGCGAGGCACGGCCCCGCGTCCTTGACGCACTTCTTTGCGAGATGTTTGGTGTTGTCACTCATTGGTATCGAACTCCTTAGAGGGTCGTTCTTCAGATGCATGCCGCCGCGACGGAGCATGGCGGCAGGGTAAGTGTCACATGTCGTGCGGACACATTTGAGTTACCCTACAAATTATTAGATTTGATAGAATGTAGGGTAACTACTTGGAAGGGAGGCTCTATGTCCGTCTTAGAAGATGTCCTAGAAGAGGAATACGCACGCTCGATCCACCTTCTGGGCCTCATGGAGCAGGAAATTGGCCTCCTTCCAAAGGGCAGCATCCGCATGCGAAACATAAAGGGTCGCGAGTACTGCTACCTCAACTATCGAGTCGGCGACAAGGTC
>CABUVC010000218.1 GCA_902494855.1 uncultured Collinsella sp. | reverse complement strand
GTATGACATTATCGGTTTTGTCCAGCCGCTCACCTGGGCGGGCACCATTGCGCGTCTTGCCACGGCGGTGCCGTTCGATATTACGCATGGCCTTGCGACCTGCGTGTTTTTAGCTGCCCTGTACAAGCCCTGGTGCCGTCGCATCAACCGTGTCGTTGTGAAATACGGGCTGTAAGGGGGCCGAGGTCGTAGGGCTACGTCCTTCGAAGTTGCGGTGGAATAGTTCCTGTTTTCGGCCATATGGCCTCCAATCAGGAACTATTTCACCGCAACTCATGTGGAGGCTAGAGCTCCAGGGTGAGGGTGACGGGACAGTGGTCGCTGCCGAAGATGTCGCCGCGGATGCCGGTGTCGCGTACGTTGTCGGCGATTGCGTCGCTTACCAGGAAGTAGTCGATGCGCCAGCCGGCGTTGTTCTTGCGGGCATTAAAGCGGTAGCTCCACCAGCTGTAGACGCCCTCGACGTCCGGATTTGCCGCGCGCCAGGTATCGGTAAAGCCGGCGTTGAGCAGCTCGGTAAACTTGCCGCGCTCCTCGTCCGAAAAGCCGGCGTTGCCGCGGTTGGACTTGGGGTTCTTAAGGTCGATCTCCTCGTGCGCCACGTTAAAGTCGCCGCAGGTCACGACGGGTTTGCCGGTCTCGCGCTCGAGCGCGTTCAAAAAGCCGCGGTAAGCATCGTCCCAGGCCATGCGCACGTCGATGCGGGCGAGTTCGTTTTGCGCGTTGGGAGTGTAGACATCCACAAACCAGAACT
The DNA here is from genome assembly GCA_902494855.1 of uncultured Collinsella sp. Taxonomy (GTDB): domain Bacteria; phylum Actinomycetota; class Coriobacteriia; order Coriobacteriales; family Coriobacteriaceae; genus Collinsella. The sequence continues at coordinate 2,081 of CABUVC010000218.1, read as the reverse complement.
TGTCGAACTCCAGCGCGCAGACGCGGCCCTCGGTTGCGGCTTGGGCGACGAGTACGGCCGCCTCGTTCTCGCCGGCGTAGGGTAGCAGTGCGTCGGCGTGCAGCACGCGCAGCGGTTCCTGGCGGCTAAAGACCGCAGTGCCCGAATAGCCTTTACGCTCGGCGTAGCTCCAGGTTTGGTGATAGCCGGGCAGGTCAATATCGACCTGGCCTTCTTGCAACTTGGTCTCTTGCAGCGCCAGGATATCGACGTCGAGTTCTTGCGCGATCTGGATAAAGCTCGGGTCCTTTTTGAGCACGGCGCGCAGGCCGTTGACGTTCCACGAGGCGAAAGTGTAAGTCTGAGGCATGGTGTCCTTTCGACGGGGTTGGCAGGCTTAAGATTAGCGCAACAGGGGCGGGGTGGGCTCCGCGCATGCTGACTTAAAGGTCGCATGCTGGGACATCGCCCGGCGCTGCCCGACCAGCAGGGACGGAGAACTCATATGACGCAGGCAATAACGGATTCCAAGCAGGCCTCCGCCGCGCTGGCGGAGCTGTTCGACACCCACGAGCGCGTGGTCTTCTTTGGCGGCGCGGGTGTTTCCACGGCGAGTGGCATCCCCGATTTCCGCAGCGTGGATGGCCTGTACCACCAGCAGTTTGCCTACCCGCCCGAGACCATGCTCTCGCATAGCTTTTATGAGGCGCATCCGGCCGAGTTCTTCGACTTCTACCGCACCAAGATGATCGCGCTTGGCGCTAAGCCCAATCGCTGCCACACCAAGCTGGCCGAGCTGGAGCGCGCCGGCAAGCTAAATGCCGTGGTGACGCAAAACATTGACGGCCTGCATCAGATGGCAGGATCGCAGCGTGTGTTCGAGCTGCACGGCTCGGTCCATCGCAACATTTGCCAGTCGTGCGGCGCGGTCTATAGTGCCGAGTGGATTTGCTCGCGCGAGCACGAGGACGCCGCGGGCGTGCCCATGTGTCCTGCGTGCGGCGGGCGCATTAAGCCCGATGTGGTGTTCTACGAGGAGCCGCTCGATGAGTGCGTGCTGACCGGCGCCGTTGCCGCCATCGCCGCGGCCGATGCCCTCATTGTGGGCGGGACCTCGCTCGTGGTGTATCCGGCGGCGGGCCTTACACGCTACTTTACCGGCGATACGCTGGCCATTTGCAATCTTGCCCCCACCGATCAGGATGCAAATGCCGACCTGCTGATTTCTTGCGACATCGCGGCCGCGTTTGCGTTCTAGCCCGCGTGCGCGGATACAATAGAAAGACTGATTGCAAAGCGACCACGCCGCCAGCGCCCGAGCGCGGCGGCGTGGGCATTTTAGGAGGATGTTCATGGCGAACGACAGCAAGACATGGCGGTGCGGAAAGTACGAGCTCAGCTTTGACCGTCCGCGCATCATGGGCGTCCTCAACGTGACGCCCGATTCGTTTAGCGACGGCGGGGAGCACTTCGACCCGGATGCCGCCATCGAGTACGGCCTGGCGATGCTCGACGCCGGCGCCGACATCATCGACGTGGGCGGCGAGTCCACGCGCCCCGGATTTACCCCGGTCAATCCCGATGAGGAGGCTCGCCGCGTGCTGCCCGTGGTGCGCGCGCTGGCCAAAGAGGGCGCCATCGTCTCGATCGACACGCGCCACGTGGCGGTTGCTAAGGCGGCCGTGCGCTGCGGCGCCTCGATCGTCAACGACGTGACCGGCTTCACCGACCCCAAGATGGTCGAGTTTGTTAAGACGAGCACCTGCGGAGTCATTGTGATGCATGCCGGCGAGGTCGCCGTGCCCACCCGCACGCACGCAACGGTGCAGCTCGATACCTCGGCAGCGGCGTTTGTTGCCGAGAAGGCGCGCGAGGCGGCTGCCGAGGCCGCGCGTGAGGCCGAGAAGCCGGCTCGTCGCCGTCGCGGCAAGTTGCTGGGTGAGCCTAAGCCGGAGGCCAAGCTTCCGGGTGGCGTGGTGCAGCCCTCGTTGCCGTTTGGCGAACCTGAGCCCGCGACCGAGCCTGCAAGCGAGCAGGAGACGCCTGCCGCCGAGCAGGCTGCTGCCGCCGAGACCGTCGCGCCCGCGCCCGAGGCCGCGCCC
>CABUVC010000217.1 GCA_902494855.1 uncultured Collinsella sp. | reverse complement strand
GGCCGCAGCACCGTTGTCGAGGATTTCTCCGCTACGTTTGACTCTGCCGGCTCTGCTCGCGACGCGGCCCTTGGCCGCGTTGAGATCGAGGCTAACGACGACTGGGAGGGCTCGGAGTTCCGTTACTGCAACGAGTTCCTGTTCAAGGCCGACGCCCCGTTTGACGAGGACGAGTGTCTTAAGTTCCTGGGCTCCATGGGCGACTGCGAGCTGCTCGTGGGTGCCTACCCCGATTACAAGATCCATGTGCACTCCAACACCCCCAACCTGGTGCTCGAGCACATGCTGCAGCTCGGTCAGATCTATGAGGTCTTTATCCACAACATGGAGATGGAGGCCCACGACCGTACCGCCAAGATCCACGAGGATCAGGAGAAGGCCGCCGAGCCCGCGAAGGCCCTGGGCTTTGTCGCCGTTGCCGCCGGTTCCGGCGAGGCAGACATCCTCAAGTCCCTCGGCGTCGACGTGATCGTGTCGGGTGGTCAGACCATGAACCCCTCGACTGCAGACCTGCTGGGCGCGGTGGACAAGGTCAACGCGACTTCGGTCATCATCCTGCCCAATAACGGCAACATTCGCATGGCTGCCGAGGCCGCTGCCTCAGCCTGCACCGACAAGAAGGTCGCCGTCGTTCCCACCAAGACCGTTCCGCAGGCCTTCTCCGCGCTGTTCGCGGTCCTGCCCGATTCCGAGCTCGAGGATGCCGTCGCCGCTATGGTCGACGCCATCAGCGAGGTCCGCGATGGCGAGGTCACCCGTGCTGTGCGCGATTCCAGCGCCTCTGACGGTTCTCCGATTCACTCCGGTGACGTCATGGGTATCATTGCCGGCTCCATCGATGTGGTCGGCTCCGACGTGAAGCAGGTCACGCTCGATTGCATCAACCGAATGCAGGAGGAAGAGGAGGGCGACGCGCTGACGATTCTGGCTGGCGATGAACTGTCCGACGAGGCCTTCCAGGAGATTGTCGACGCCATTGAGGAGGCCCAGCCCGATCTGGAGATTGACGCCCATCGTGGCGAGCAGCCGCTCTATCCCGTGATCTTCTCGATCGAGTAGGCAACTGCCCATGTCCGAGCTGTGCTCCGTGCCGCGCGTCTCGGAGCGCTTTGCCCAGAGCAATGCGCTCGACGAGGATATCGCGCGACTCAAATATGTTTCGGGTAAACGTGAGGAGGCCCTTCGCCGTCTGGGAATTCGGACGGTGGGGGACCTCCTTCTCCATATCCCTCATCGATACCTCGACTTTACCCGTTCTTGGTCTATCGAGATGGCGCCCATCGGTACCGTGTGCACCATCATCGCCACGGTCGACCGTATCGTCCAAAAACAGCCGCGTCCGCGCATGCAGGTGACCGAGGTCTCGCTTGTGGACGAGACGGGCGTGCTACAAGTCGCCTTTTTCCGCCAGCCCTGGATTGCCCAGCAGCTTAAGCAGGGCGACCGTCTGGCCGTGATGGGCAAAGTCGAGTTTGCCTACGGTTTTAAGCAGATGGCCTCGCCGCACTTTGAAAAGCTCGAGGAAGGGCGTGCCGCAGGCACTATCCTGCCGGTCCATTACGTGAGTGACGGCGTGAGCCAGGCATGGATGCGCCGCATTGTAAGCGGCGCGCTCGAGGTCGTCGGCAATCCGTTCGATCCGATTCCCGCGCCGCTGCGCGCAAAGCGGAAGCTCATGAGCAATGCCCGCGCGTTGCGTTCGATCCACTTTCCCTCGAGCATGGCTGAGCGCGACATCGCACGCCGGCGTCTTGCCTACGAGGAGTGCCTCTACCTGCAGCTGGCGCTGCGTCTGCGCAACGACAGCGGCCTGGTCGATGTGGTGCCCTATGCCCACACCGCGGGCGAGCACCTGGCAGCGCTCAAGCATGCCCTGCCGTTTTCGCTGAGCGACGAGCAAGAGGCCGCGTTTCAAGATATCCTGCGCGATATGTGCGATGGCGGGCGCGTGATGAACCGGCTGCTGCTGGGCGATGTCGGCACCGGTAAGACCGCCGTTGCCGCCTGCGCGCTGGCAGTGGCTGCCGATAGCGGCACGCAGGCCTGCGTTATGGCGCCCACGGGCGTGCTGGCGCGTCAATATGCCGATAAGACCGGCCCTCTGCTCTCTCAGGCCGGCATGTCCTGGGCGCTTCTGACGGGCGCCACGCCGGCCGCAGAGCGCGAGCGCATCCATGCCCAGCTGGAATCGGGCGAGCTTGACGTGCTCTTTGGCACCCATGCGGTGCTTTCGGATAACGTTGCGTTCAAGCATCTGTCGCTTGTCGTCATCGACGAGCAGCACCGGTTTGGCGTCGGCCAACGCAACGCCCTACGCTCGAAGGGCCCCGGTGCGGACCTGCTCGTTATGACGGCGACACCGATCCCGCGTACGCTGGCGCTTTCGGTCTACGGCGATCTGGACACGAGTATCATCCGCCATCGGCCTGTACCTGGCGCTGGCGTGACGACACGCGTGCTCACCGAGTCGAGCCACGACCTCGCCTATGGCGCCATCCGCGAGGCGCATGAAAAGGGTCAGCAGGCCTACGTGATTTGCCCGCTCGTGGAGCCGAGTGACTCGGCCGATGAGCTGGAAGACGTGCCCGGTATCGCCCGCGACGACGAGGGCCGCGTGACCGTGCCTGTGCCGCTGCACGATACGGCGACCGAGCTCGATCGCCTGCGTCTGGCGTTGCCGGGTCTTGCCATCGAGCGCCTTCACGGCCGTATGCCAGCGGGGGAGAAGGATCGCGTGATCGACGCCTTCAAGCGTGGCGAGATTGACGTGCTCGTCTCGACTACGGTGGTCGAGGTGGGCGTCGACGTGCACAACGCCACCGTCATGGTCATCGAGAACGGTGAGCGCTTTG
>CABUVC010000216.1 GCA_902494855.1 uncultured Collinsella sp. | reverse complement strand
GGTGTCGCCGTCGGCGTAGATGAACTCCTGAAGCGTCCAGTACAGCGGATTCGTGAGTGTGTTGGTGCGCTCGAAGGCGCGCATCAAAAAGCTGTCAGATACCGAGGCACCGCAGGTCAGCGTGCCGTCGCCGTCAACAAAAGCATGATCGATAATCCAATGCATGCGCTCAAAGCTCGGCTTCATGCCAAAGTCGCTGCCCATGAGCTGCAGGCGCTCGACCGTCATCGGCGAGCCGTCGGGCAGCACGGGCTTCTGAGCCTCGAGCGCATCGGCCAGGGCTGCCACGCGCTCGACGTCAGCGGGGTAGCGGTCGTAATACTGCTGCGTCTTGGCGGCCATGCGCGGGAAGGTGTGCGTGTAGACCTCGCTGGCGCTCGCCGGCACATGCGGAATGCCGCCGCAGGTAAAGCTTGCCGCCACGCCCTCGGGGAAGAGCGACAGGTAGCTCAGCGTCAAAAAACCGCCGTAGCTCTGCCCGAGTGTGACCCAGGGCTTGCCGCCAAAGCCCACCAGGCGCAGGTACTCAAAATCGCGCACGATGGAGCTGGCGAGGTGGCGCTTGAGGAAGTCCGCCTGCGAGCGGGCCGCATCGACGCCGGCTGCCTCGGCGCGCTCGCCCAAGGCCGCGATCGTGCGTCCGTCCACGCAGCTGCTGCGTCCGGTGCCGCGCTGGTCGGGCAGGACCACGCGGAAGTGCTTGACGGCCTCCTCGATCCAGCCATCGCTTGTGGGCGACAACGGACGCGGGCTCTCGCCGCCGGGGCCGCCCTGCAAAAACAGGAGCAGCGGCAGATCGTCGTTGATGCGGTCGGGTGCGCAAACCACGCGGTAGAAGAGCTTGATGCTCTCGGACGCGCCGGCGATGGGCGCCGGCATGGCGCCGCGGCGCATGGTGCTGCCGACGGCCAGGAGCATCGGCTCCAGGCCGCGCCAGTCAAGGGGGACATCGATGCTGTGGTCCTCGACATACAGGCCGGGGACGTGGTACGAAGTGATGAACGCCATGTGATGCTTCCGTTCGTTGCGGTGTTTCGGGTTGACCAATTCTACCGCCGCAGGTGAGGTCATGCGCAAATCGGCTACCATGGTTGCAAACTTCTAGGAGAAAGGGCCGCCCATGTCGGTCGATATAGCCACGTATGTCCACGATCTTGCCGTTGCCGCCAAGGCGGCGTCGGCCTCGCTTGCCACGGCGAGCGACGAGCAGCGCCAGGAGGCCGTGCGCGCCATGGCCGCAGCGCTGCGCAACGGTGTCGACTCCATCGTCGCCGCCAACGAGCTCGATATGTCCGCCGCGCGCGATGCGGGGACCTCGGCGGGGCTCCTCGACCGTCTGCTGCTGACGCCCGAGCGCGTCGAGGGTATGGCCGCCGGCCTGGAGAAGCTCGCCGAGCTGCCCGATCCTGTCGGCCGCGTGCTCGACCACCGCGTGCTCGCAAGCGGCGTGGACCTCACCCGCGTGAGCGTGCCGTTGGGCCTGGTCGCCATGGTGTACGAGGCGCGCCCCAACGTGACGGCCGACGCCGCGGGCATCTGCATCCGCACCGGCAACGCCTGCATTCTGCGCGGCGGCTCGCTGGCCTATCACTCGTGTGCCATGATTTCTGAGCTGCTGGCCGATGCGCTCGAGGCCAAGGGCTTCCCGCGCGAGGCCGTGTCGATGATCGAGTCTACCGACCGCGAGGCCACCGGCGAGCTCATGAAGCTCCGCGGCGTCGTCGATGTGCTCATTCCGCGTGGCGGTGCAGGCCTGATCCAGCGCTGCGTGCGCGAGTCGCTTGTGCCGGTGATCGAGACGGGCACGGGCAACTGTCATATCTACGTGCATGAATCCGCCGACTTTGATAAGGCGCTCAATATCATCGTCAATGCTAAGACGCAGCGCGTGGGCGTGTGTAATGCCGCCGAGTCGCTGCTGGTCGACCGCGCCGTGGCTGACGCGTTTTTGCCCGCGGCCGTGGCCGTGTTGCACGACCACGGTGTGCTCATTCACGGCGACGAGGCCACGTGCGCCGCATGCGCCGACGCCGGGCTTGCCGAGGGCGATGACTACGTTGCCGCGACTGAGGAGGACTGGGGTCGCGAGTATCTGGCGCTCGAGATGAGCGTGAAGGTCGTGGCGAACGAGGACGAGGCCATCGCGCACATCAACCGCTACGGCACGATGCACTCCGAGGCCATCGTTGCAGAGGACACGGATGCTTGCGAGCGCTTCCTGGACGAGGTCGATGCCTCGGCCGTGTATGCCAACGCCAGCACGCGCTTTACCGACGGCGGCGAGTTTGGCCTGGGCGCCGAGATTGGCATCTCGACCCAAAAGCTCCACGCCCGCGGCCCCTTTGCCGCCGAGGCCCTCACCACCTACAAATACAAGCTCCGAGGCACCGGCCAGGTCCGCCCCTAACGCCCGCGCAAACAAAAACCACCACAAAGGTGCCTGTCCCCTTTGTGATGGTTTTGGAATTAAGCCTGAAAGGTGTCGCGGTCGGGGGCGAAGGACTGCATGGCCGCGATGGTACGGTCGAAGAGCTCGGGGAGCTCCCAGCCCAGCATCTCGGCACCCTGCGTAATCACGTCGCGCGAGCAGCCGGCGGCAAAGCGCTTGTCCTTGAACTTTTTCTTGAGCGACTTGGTCGTAAAGTCCATGACGCTCTTACTCGGACGCATGATGACGGCAGCACCGATCAAGCCGGTGAGCTCGTCGCAGGCAAACAGGATCTTTTCCATCTGCAGCTCGGGCTTGGGCAGCGAGGTGTTGAAGTCCGACGTGTGCGTCTGAATGGCGCGAATGAGATCGGGAGAGGCGCCCTCGCCTTCAAGGATCTCGGCCGCATAGATGGTGTGGTTCATGGGGTCGTC
>CABUVC010000215.1 GCA_902494855.1 uncultured Collinsella sp. | reverse complement strand
TCGGGCAGGTCCTCGCGGTCGCGACCGCGGCGGTCGGCCTCGATAAAGAAGGGCTCGGTGAGGTAGTCGGTACCGACCTTCTCGAGCACGTAGTCCTCGATGCCCTTGGGATAGCAAAAGTCCTCTTCGGAAAACTCGCCATCGTCGCCCTCGATGCGCAGGCGGAAGGTCACGTTGGCGTTGACCACGGCCTGGCGGCGCATGGTCTCGCGATACCAATCGTGGGGAATGCTGATCGAGGTAAAGACCTCAAGGTCGGGGCGCCATTTGATGGTGGTGCCAGTACGGTCCTCGTCGCTGGGCTCAATCTCGAGTGCCTTCTTTTTGGCGCCGACGACCTTGCCCTTCTTAAAGTGCAGGGAGTACTTGTTGCCGTCGCGCCAAACCGTGACGTCCATGTATTCGGAGGCGTACTGGGTTGCGCACGAGCCCAGGCCGTTGGTACCGAGCGAGAAGTCGTAGTCGCCGCCCTGGTTGTTATTGTATTTGCCGCCGGCGTAGAGCTCGCAAAAGACGAGTTCCCAGTTAAAGCGCTTCTCGGAGGGGTTCCAGTCGAGCGGGCAGCCGCGGCCGTTGTCCTCTACCTGAATAGAACCATCGCGAAAGGCGGTGAGGGTGATGAGCTTGCCGTAGCCCTGGCGCGCCTCGTCAACGGCGTTGGACAGGATCTCGAAGGCGGCATGCGCGCAACCGTCGAGCCCGTCCGAGCCAAAGATGACGGCGGGGCGCAGGCGTACGCGCTCCTCGTCCTTGAGCTGGCGGATACTGTCGTTACCATAGTTTGCGGTGTTTTTTGCCATACTCGCTCTCTCGGTGCTCCTTTGCTGCGTTTAAGTCATATAGATAGTCAAGGTAGCATAGCCCAGGCCTCGGACGATTCCAACTAACACGAATTCCATCGAACGCGCGTTCGGAGTCGGTGACCTTTAGCTTCTGCGGTCATTCCCTGCGCGGCGTGGTGCTCGTGTTAAAACCGTGGCTTATCGGCTGGTAGAATTGCCGCATCAAGACTGCATGTTGTTTGAGGGGGCGCAATGACTGAGAAAGAGAAGATGGAGCGCGGGGAGTGGCATGATGCCAACTTTGACGAGGAGCTCCTGGCGCAACGCGCAAAGGCGGAGGCGCTCTGCTATGACTTTAATATGGCAAAACCCGGAAGCGACGCGCAGCTTGACGCTTTGAAATCCTTGCTCGATACCGATCTTCCGCAAGGGCTGACGGTCCTTTCGCCTGCCTACTTTGACTACGGGAGCAAGACGAGCTTTGGTGAGGGCTGCTTTGTAAACCATGGCTGCTACTTTATGGACGGCGGCTCTATCACCTTTGGTGGCAACGTGTTTATCGGGCCGTTTTGCGGCTTCTACACCGCTTCGCACCCCCTAAAGGCAAAGGACCGCAACTTGGGTCTCGAGAAGGCTCTGCCTATTGTTGTAGGCGATAACTGCTGGTTTGGCGCGAACGTATCCGTGTTGCAGGGGGTTACCATCGGCAGCGGTTGCGTAATTGCCGCGGGCAGCGTCGTGACGGAAGACCTTCCGGACAACGTGGTGGCGGCAGGCGTTCCCGCGGTCGTCAAGAAGATCATCGAACAATAACGGAGCTATTAAACGATGGGGCACGCATGGTTCCGGCAAATCCGGTTATTGGCGTGCGCGTTGGCCATGCTGATAAGTTCCACTTACTCGGGTCCTTCCGACTCGGTTTTGTCCGAGTAAGATTGAATAGCGAATCGAAATTGTTATGTCCACATGGCGATGGCGGACATGGTTTCCATAATGACAGATATAGTTGACATCTTGTGAAGGATGCAATATATTTCTGTCATGTTGCAACGGATATCTGTCCATTACTACGAAAGGAACTCCATGCCGGGCAAAAAGAACCTACGCATGAAGGCGGCACGCGCGGCGGCTGGCCTTTCGCAAGCTGACTTAGCCCAAGCCGTGGGCGTTACGCGCCAAACCATCGGCCTTATCGAGGCGGGCGGCTACAACCCCACGCTCAATTTGTGCGTGGCAATCTGTAAGGCGCTGCGCGTTACGTTGAACGACTTGTTTTGGGAAGACGAAACCGACGCCGACCCTAATGCTCTTTAGGAGTTCACTATGAAATATGAAGATCTGAAAATCGTGCAAAAGTGGCGTGAATATGCCGGCCCAAAGGATGAACGCCTGGAGGCTGAGAACGCGAAGATCTATAAGATTGGCTTCGTGCTGCTTTCGTTTGGCATGTTGATGATCTTTTTCTACCAGTTTATAGCTCGACAGGTTACGTGGGTTCACAGCGACGCTAGTGAAATGCCGCATGGCTTTGCAACGCCGTTCGAGGCAGCCATGTATTTGTGGCTCGTTCTCGTGATGTTGATTTGCGCAGGACTGCAAACGCGGAAGGGCTATGTCGATACCAATCGTTTTGGGCAAACCGAGCATCTTCCTGTTGGATATTTCCTGCTTGTCAGCGGTCTTAGCGGCGCCGCGTTCGCGCTTGTTATTGCCGCAATGCGCTGTATCGCTGAGGCGCAGATCGTACCGCTCGAAAGCGTCTTTTGGTTGGCGAATCTGGCCACGGGCGTGTTCTGCGGTGCGACGATTTTCGCGGCCACGTTTGCTGTCCTGTGCGCAACGTTTTTCACGGCGAAAAGGCGCCGCGCAAAGATCGAAGCCGAGCTCGACTCCGCTGGCGACATCTAATGCGTAATGGGCCGGCTCTGGGTATCCAGAACCAGCCCATTTTGATGTTCGATGAGCCGATTCAGCGTCTCTCACAAAAGTAACTAGGAGCTAGCGAGGCCTATCCGAATTGGTCTCATTGGCGGTGTCTTTTTTGAGCGCCGTGCGGCGGGCGCTGTAGGCGACGAGGCCGGC
>CABUVC010000214.1 GCA_902494855.1 uncultured Collinsella sp. | reverse complement strand
GCCCGGGTTGTCCATGATGCCGTTGGAGAGCTGGAACAAGCCGCCCGGATTAAAGCGGCAACTGACTGTCTTGGGGATGGGCCCCGCGACACGCTCAAAGAACTCGATATGGCTGATGTCGTCAAAGTTGACGATGGCGCCCAGCTTGTCGGCGAGCTCAAAGTCGGCAGCCGGCGTGTCGTTGGAAGAGAACATGATGTCGTGTCCCGTGATACCCAGTGAGCGGGCGATCATGAGCTCGGTATAGCTCGAGCAATCGCAACCGCAGCCGTATTCGTTGAGAATGGAGATGAGCGCCGGGTTGGGGTTGGCCTTGACGGCAAAGTATTCCTTAAAGCCCGGGTTCCATGCAAAGGCGTCGCGCACTTCTTGCATGTTGCGGCGGATGCCTGCCTCGTCGTATAGATGAAACGGCGTGGGGAACTGCTCGACGATATGCTCGAGTGTCTCCTTGTCCACAAACGGCTGCTTGGCCGCATATGCCTCGTTGGGGGTCAATGCCATGTCCCGTAAACCTCGCTATCCAGACGGCGCCATCTGCGCATCGAATCCGCATAGCGTGGACCCAATGTCCGGATAGCGCTCCCGCATTGCTGCAGACAGTCCTGTGGGTGTTTCCCACAGGCCCACCAGGTTGTTCGTGCCCGAAAAGCCCAGTTCGGCGGGTTTCGCCTCCCCACGGGGTCAAAGCCTGCCGGCTCGCCCGCGGTTCTTCGTGCCCGCGCCTCTATCAAGTGGTAACGACCCTACCACGTTGCACTTTACCAAACAAGAGTATTCGTATATAACGTTTAAAAAATGCAGGGATATGCTGGAAACATGTGCGCCACAATCCTGTATCACAATAAATTGCAACAGATGTGCCTCACGAAGGGATCCTCTATGACCGAGCTCCAAGAACTCCGTCGCTATCGCCGCGATCTCCATCGCATTCCGGAGCTCGATTTCGATCTTCCGCAAACCATTGCCTATATCGAGGGCGTGCTGGCACCGCTCACCTGCGAAGTGACCCATCCGTGCCCCAGCTGCGTCTGTGCTTTCTTCGACGCCGGCGTTGATGCCGCGCATGCCACGGCGATTCGCGCCGATATGGATGCACTGCCCATCGCGGAGGCGACGGGTGCGGCCTTTTCCTCGAAGCATCCCGGAAAGATGCACGCTTGCGGACACGATGGACACATGGCCATGGCCCTTGCGGCGGCAACCTTTGTCGATCGCACGATTCGTGAGCAGCCAGGTGCCATCAAGCGCAACGTGCTCTTTGTGTTCCAGCCTGCCGAGGAGACGACTGGTGGCGCCAAGACAGTTTGCGAGAGCGGTGTGTTCGAGCGCTACGGGGTCGACCGCATTTTTGGCTTTCACGTGTGGCCCGATCTGACTGCGAACACATTGGCGAGCTGTTCCGGCCCGCTGCTGGCGCGCTCGAGTGAGACACACATTCATATTCACGGGACGAGCATCCATATCGCTAAGACCTATGGCGTTCCGGTCGAGGAATCGCACGATGCGGCGCTGGCGGCTGCCAAGTTCTTGGTTGCCGAGCGCGAACTGATGGACGAGCTGGGCACCGACGAACCCTGTATCGGCAAGTTTGGCCTGCTGCAGGCTGGCACCGTTTGCAACGCGGTGGCGGGGGAGGCCCATGTGGCCGGAAGCCTGCGTGTGTTTACGGACGACATGTTCGACCGGGCGCGCGAAGGCGTGCGCCGCGTGCTGGACGATGCCTGTGCCGCAACGGGCTGCACGTATGATCTCGACTTTGCCGAGGGCTATCCACCGGTCGATAACGATCCTGAGTTGTTTGCCCGAATCGCGCCCGCTCTGCCCGAATTGCAGCTCGTGGACGAGCCGCTGCTAATCGCCGAGGATTTCGCGTTCTATCAGCGCCATCTGCCGGGCGTGTTCTTCTTGCTGGGCACGGGCGTGCCAGAGGACCAAGACAACCCGAGTGATTCGGATGGCTGCCCCGTCTATGCAACAAGCGCTCTGCATACCGATAGCATGCTCTTCGACGAGGAAATCCTACTCAAAGGCCTCGATGTCTACAAACGATTACTTTCGCTTGACTAAGGCGTGAAGGACTATTTGTTCTAGAAAACACGAACAAACGTACGATATAATAGAGATGTAAGTCTATAGAAACGTTTGACGTTACTAACGTAAGGCGATACTATGATTGCATCGTATAAAGATGAGGATACCGAACGCTTTGCCATGGGTGTGCGGGTCAGGAGGTTCGTGCCCTTTGAGCGTGTTGCGTTGAGGAAGATTCGCCAACTGCAGGTTTGTGCTTCGCTTGATGATCTTCGCGTTCCACCGGGCAACCGCCTGGAAGCTTTGAAGGGCGATCGTGCCGGTCAATATAGCATCCGTGTCAATGAGCGCTATCGGGTCTGTTTTGAGTGGAGACAGGAGATGGCTTGGAATGTCGAAATCGTCGATTATCACAAGTGATGAGACTTCGGCCGATTTGCTGTCGCCGGTGACTCCTGGTGAGCTTCTCAAAGAGGAGTTTCTTGTTCCCATGGGCATTTCTCAATATCGCCTTGCGAAAGAGACTGGGATTCCGGCTCAGCGTATCGGGCAGATTGTCTTGGGAAAACGTCGCGTGACGGCCGACACCGACCTCCGTCTTTGCCGTTATTTTGGCCTGACGGATGGTTATTGGCTGCGCGCTCAGGTGGCGTTTGACCTTGAGGCCGAGAAAAGGCGGATCGAACCGGAGCTGAATAAGATCGTTCCTGTCCAGCGGACTATCGCAATGTAGATCACGAGGGCGCGGGGAATGGGGACCGGAAGGGGCCGGACGGGAAATGCTCCCGTCCGGCCCCATTGCTCGAAATTTAGATCGCTCCCTTATTCTGCTGCTTCGCGGCGCGTCTCATCGAATAG
>CABUVC010000213.1 GCA_902494855.1 uncultured Collinsella sp. | reverse complement strand
GTCCCCGTCTCCCCCGCCGCAACCACACGCTGCGTCCAAGCCGGCATGGCAGCTTGTTCGGTCTGCGAGGCAGGCTCGTTCTGCGCAATCTGCTCATGCTGCATCAGCGACAACTCGCCGCACCCGGCAAAGCCCTCAGCTTCATCGAGTTCATCCGCCAGATTCACGCCGTGCACGTATCCCATATCTACAGCCGGGGAGTCGCCAGCATGCTGCGCCGGCCCTCCAGCGTCATCGTATACAAGGGGGTTCCGGGGGCGCCGACCATGCTCGGCTTCCGCTTTTCCATAATCATCAACACGCGGGCCTCTTGTAGCGCGAGGCGCCCCGGGTTCCCTATCAACAAAAGCATCGGGCTCAATCGTCATGCTCCGATCGGAATCAACCGCTCCCTCGCCCGCGCGCCCGTTGCCGCATATACTGTGTGCAGCGATGACCTCGGTCGCCCCCGCGCGAAACAGCCCCTCGATATCCGACGGATCGAGCGCTTCTATCAACACGACCACGCGACTCACGCGGCCTTCGGCCGTCAGGCGCGCAACAGTCTTGCGCACATCTTCGGTATCAAACAGAGACGCCGCGATGATGGCAGCCCCGCGGCGCGACGGAAACGCCCGCGCCATGGAAACCAGCCCGTCCAGGTCACCCACGCGAAGCACCTGTGCACCCACATCACGGCCCTCGACTTCCCGCTGCAACAGCCCGTAATCGCCGCACGCGCAGCATGCAAGCCAGATCGCCTTCATCACTCGTCGCCTCCGCTCTTTTTGCCGCGCGCCGTGGCGGGAATCGTCAAGCTGACCGTTCCCTTGCCCGAGGCTCCCAGCAGTTCCTTGACGTCTTCGGGGTCAGCCGCCAGCGTCACCCATTCGATCTTGCCTTCACGCGTGGTGCCGGCATCTTCGCTGGTATCGATCACGTACGCGCCGCACAAACGATCGGTCACGCCATCTTTTTGCACGTACACGTCCACATAGCTACCCACGCCCGTGGCACCGCCGACCGAGTGCTCGGCATCGACCGCCACCGAAACGGCAACCTTGCCCTTAGGCACCTCGAGCTTGTGGCTCTCGGCCTTGGTGTAGACATTGCAGATCACGGCGTTTTTGGGAATACGCGAAGTCGTCACGTCGCCGCGCACCTGGCGCAGCTCGGTCGCTGCGTCACGCGGCAGCAGGCTCGTCAGCCATTCCTGGGTTATGACATTGGTCTCATCGAGGGTCTCGCCCACATCGATATCGCGCGCCGCGACGCAAACCTCGACGCGATCGCCACCGTACTTGGCCAAGGTCTCAGCCTGGACCTGTTCGGCTTGCGAGCGGATCGACGAGCCGTAAACCATGCAGAGCAGAGCAGCGAGCACGCCCGCGACCAGACTGATGGCGATGCGCTTGCTCTTGTTCACGGCCGCTCCTCTCATGGCAGTGCCGGGCGAATGCCCGTACCACCATTGTCTGGGCGGTCAGAGTGCAAAGCGGCGCAATCGCGATTTTGGTTTTCGATGTCAAACCAATCGCTGACCAAAAGCTGACCAGCCCGTCAAGCTCGTGGCAAGGTTTTGGTCAGCACGTCAGCAAACTGTATGTTTCGAAGCTTTTCCGCAGCAAAAAAAGCCGTCTCCCGAACAGTTGGGAGACGGCTGTCATAGGAAAAATCAATTACAGATGGACATCGGGATCGAGCATTTGAGCGCTCACGCGCATGGATGACGCCAGGTTTTGGAACGTTTCCAGACGCAGGCTATCGATCTGCCCGGCGTCCTCGGCCTCGCGAACGGCGCAGCCCGGCTCATGGGTATGCGTGCAATCGCCAAACCGGCACGCGCGCGATGCCTCGACAATCTCGGGGAAAGCGCGCGCCAGACCCCGCTCGTGACCCACGAGCGGCAGGCTGCGCAGGCCCGGGGCATCGGCGATCACGCCGGCGTCGCCCGGCAGTGCCACCATCACGCGCGCGACGGTAGTGTGACGGCCCTGATCGTCGCGTTCGCGCACACCGCCGGTCGCCAACGTATCGTGGCCCAGCAGCGCATTGAGCAGCGTCGACTTGCCGGCACCCGACTCGCCCAGAATCATGGCGCAGCTCCCGGCGGGCACGCAGGCACGGACCTCGTCCAGGCCGCGGCCCTCGGCAGAGGACGTCACGATCACGCGCACGTCCGGACCCACCAGGCGGCGCACGCGGTCCAGATCGCGCTCGAGTTCCTCGGCATCGCAGCGGTCAGCTTTGGTGAGTACCACCACCGGTTCGGCATCGCAGTCGAGCGCCAACACCAGCGAGCGCGCCACGCGGTCGAGCAGCACCTCGCCGGCACCGAGCGCCTGCACGATTAGCACGCTATCCACGTTGGAGCAGAGCACCTGACGCTCCCCGCGAGCGCGTCCGCGCCAACGCTCAAAGCTCGTACGGCGCGGCAGCACGCACTCAATCACGCCCATATCGTGCCCGGGAGCGCGGCGCACCGCCACACGATCGCCCACGGCAGGCAGCAGGACCTCGTCCTCGCCGCGTGACTTGGCAAACCCCACAGCATGCTCGGCACGAAACGTGTCATCGGCAGTCGCCACCAGTGGAAACCCGCGATCCAAGCGCACCACGGCGCCAAGCTGCATCTGCTCGGGCTCCTCGGCATGTGCGCAGAAATCATCAAAGGCAGCCTGCTGAGCTTCATCGACCGGCAGGTCATCGAACGCCGGAACGTCCTGCAGCGCGTCGAGTCCCGGCACGCTCGTCAGCAGCTCCTCGGCAGACGCGGGAGCCTCGGTCGCGAGCTTCCGACGACGATCGCGCTTAGCCCGCGCCCCCGTCGTCTTTTTCTTCGCTTTAGCCTTAGCCTTGCCCACAAGCGCCTCCCAGCACCACAAATCACAACTGAGCAGGTATTTTACCCACAAAAAAGAGCCGGTCGAG
>CABUVC010000212.1 GCA_902494855.1 uncultured Collinsella sp. | reverse complement strand
GCAATAACGACGGTGACCATGTAGACCGAAAGTACGGTACCCGCCCACATGGGATCGTGGCCGCCCGTGACAATCTTGGCACCGTTGACGGTAACACTCGTCATGTTGGTAACCTGGTTGGGCAGGATGGCGCCATTGACCAAGCCCATAAAGAGGAAGGCGACGACAAGCAGCCAAAACGCCGGGCTCTTCTTGATGCGAGACCAGCCAACGTTAACCTCGGGCGCCGTGCGCTCGTCCTTGTCGCCAGCCGTCGAGACGGACGGATCGCCCGGGTTCTCGCCGAGCGGCTTCAGGCCAATCTCGGAAGGCTTGGTGCGGAAGGAATAGTCATGCAGTTAACGAAAATGGTGTAGCACGTGGCCATGATGACAAAGCCGGAGGCCACCACGAGCCAGCCGGGGAAAAATTTACTTTGCTGGGACATGGATTACTCCTTGTGGTCCGCAATGTATCCGAGAGCGACGGCGGCATAAGCCGCGGCGCCGAGAGGAAGCTCGGCATCGTTAAAGCGCGCCTTGGGATGATGCTGGGCAAAATGCTCGTCCGTATCGGTCACGGCCGCGCCCACGGTAAAGTACGCACTCGGAATCTCGCTCGAGATAAGCGCGAAGTCCTCGCTCGCCATGGCGTGGAATAGCGGCAGGAAGGCAGCCTTGGGCAGCACCGCGCCCACGTAGCCAAGCGACGCCTGCGTCATATCGTCATCGAGTACGAGCGGGGGAACATCCGAGAGCGTCTCAATAGTCGCCGGCGTACGATAGGTCGTGGCAACGCCTTTGACGACCTCCGCGATGCGGGCCTTGAGGTGCTCCATGAGCTCGACATCGAAGCCACGCAGCGTTCCCTCGAGCACACAAGTGTCGGGAATGACATTTGCGGCCTGACCGCCGGTGAACTTGCCAACGGTAAGCGCGACCTCCTTGGCCGCCGGCACCTCGCGAGCGATAAGCTCCTGAAGCGCCAGGTGCACATGGACGCCGGCCGTGATGGGGTCGATGCAGATCTCAGGGCTCGAGCCATGGCCGCCCTTGCCCTGCAGCGTGATGCGGAAACCGTACACGCCCGAAAGCGCCGGGCTCCCATAGAGCACCAGGCCGAGCGGCGATTGGCTGTTGACGTGCATGGCAAAGGCAGCCTGGGGGCGCGGGTTCTGCAGCAGGCCATCGGCGATGGCAGCGCGGGCACCCTCAAAGGTCTCCTCACCCGGCTGGAATAGCAGTTTGACGGTGGCATTGGCGTCGACAAGCTCGGCCTCGCGGGCCTTGAGCAAACGGGCCGCGCCGAGCAGCGCCGTCGCATGCATATCGTGGCCACAAGCGTGCATGCAGCCGTTGGTGGAAGCGAAAGGCTCGCCCGATTCCTCGACAACGGGCAGGGCATCCATGTCGCCGCGAAGCATGATAACCGTACCGGCTTGCTCGTCCGCGCACGTACCATTGCCCTGAGCAGCCGCGGCCGCACCGGCACCGATCAGGCCAACAACACAGGAGCCGTCGACAAGCGTGGTATGGGGGATGTCCATCTCGTCCAGACGTGCCTGGATATAGGCAGACGTCTGCGGAAGATTGTTACCGAGCTCGGGCGTCTGATGGAGATCGTGGCGCCATGCGGCAAGCTCACCGGCAAATGCCTGGGCTTCTTTGACCAGACCGTCACCGATAGCGGCCTGCGCCGCTGCGGTGGCCTTGGGCGCTGATTGCGGTTGAAGATCGGACTGAGCTGGTGCCATAAATGCCCTCCAGTAACGTTTTTGCAGTAAGCACTTTGATAGCGTAAAGTGCAAGGTACAACTTTAAAGGCGAGGCATAAAAAACGCCGCCCCAGGAGGGCGGCGCAACAAGTTGTTTACAATTGCGGGCGAGATTTTCGGCGCAAGAAATCGAAATGCGTCTCGCTCAAGATAATCGACAAAAAGATGAGCGCAAAGCCGGCAAGCAGGCGCGAGGTGAGCGCCTCCCCCATCAGCAGCACCGAGAACAGCACGCCCGAGGGGGACTCCATCGAAAGGAGCAGCGAGCCCGTCGAGGCCGGGACGTGCGCCAATCCAACGTTTTGGACGAGCAGTGCCACGCACGTACAGCCCACCGAGAGAAAGGCCGCCACGCCGACAAAGCTCGGCGTCCACACGGACAGAGGCGCCTGAGTCTCGAATAGCAGCGACGTGATTAAGCTCAAAACGCCATTGCCCACAAACATCCAAAACGTGATGACGTTGATGTCCATCTTGCGGCCATACTTGGCGGTCACTGCCATCTGGATAGCAAAGAAGACCGCGCCGCCCAGCGTGATGACATCTCCAGCATTGAACTCGACGCTATCGAGTGCCACCAGGCCAATGCCCGCCAGGCACAGCAGTGCCGCACCCAGGTTATAGCGGGTGAGCCTTTCGCCGCTCAGGACATAGCTGGCAAACGGCACAAGGATACAGTACGTGCCCGTCAAAAATGCACTCTTGCCTGCCGTGGTCTGCGCCAGGCCAATCGTTTGCAGTCCGTATGCTCCCCACATGAGCGCACCCATGCCCAGCCCGACGATCAGGTTGCGGGCATTGAAATGAGCGATGATGCGCTTATGGAAAATAGCAAACATAACCAGTGATGCCGGGAGAAAGCGAACGTAGACCAGCTC
This sequence comes from uncultured Collinsella sp., assembly GCA_902494855.1. Lineage (GTDB taxonomy): Bacteria > Actinomycetota > Coriobacteriia > Coriobacteriales > Coriobacteriaceae > Collinsella. Next base: position 297 of record CABUVC010000212.1, on the reverse strand, counting down.
GAACACCGGAATGGTATCGAGCGCATCTTTCATGGTGGTAAAGGAATAGCCCCAGATGACCGCCACCGAAAGCAGCAAGACCTTCCAGAAGAACGGAGAACGCGCGCCGGCGCCGCGGGAGGTGCCGCCGGCACCCAGGTCTTCGCGCGCTACAGGGCTATCGGGCATGTTTTCGATTTCATCAACGGCATTCTGAGCCATAGGGCATCCTCGCGCTCAGTCTGGGCGTGGTGTCCGCACGTGCATGGCCGCGTGCCGCCTCATGGTCAAATAAAACGGGGCGCACCGGACCCCCGG
>CABUVC010000211.1 GCA_902494855.1 uncultured Collinsella sp. | reverse complement strand
CGGGCAAGGCGCTCCTGCTCGGCCTTCTTCTTGGCCTCGGCCTCGGCGCGGGCAGCCTCCTCGGCAGCCTGGGCTGCGGCAAACTGGCGGCGCTCCTCCTCGCGGGCCTTCTCGGCGGCGATGCGCTCGCGCTCGGCCTCGGCGGCGCGTGCGGCCTCCTCGGCGGCAGCTGCCTGCTCCTCGGCCTGCTTGGCGGCCTCGACTTCCTGAGCGCGGGCCTCGATCACCGAGGCGAGCTGCTTGCGGACCATGGCAACGTAGGCGTCCTCCAGGGTGGAGGAAGCGGACTTAGCGGGAATCTTCATATCGGCGAGATGACCCATCAGTTCCTTGGAGGTCATGCCGAACTCTTTGGCCAGGGTGGACACACGGACTTTTGCCATATGACTTCACCTACCCTTTCTGGCACCTTGGGTGCCTAGAGACTGAACGAGCGTGGGAGACGCGCCGGGACCCGCCCGACGCGACCGCGCGCTAGATCAGGTCCTCCGCATCATCGAAGGCGTCGGTGTCATGGACACCGCAGAAACGGGAGCCGGGACGAGCCTGGTTGCGGCACTGGATGCCGTCCTCGGACACGTACTCGCAGCGGCGGACGTCCTCGTCCCCCTCGTCACCGATCAGGTCGGCGGCGGGCTCCTCGTGAACGGGAACGTTCTTGAGGATGTCGGCGGCAAGCGTCTCGGACTTGATGTCAATGTGCCAGCCGGTCAGGCGCGCAGCGAGGCGAGCGTTCTGGCCCTCCTTGCCGATGGCGAGGGACAGCTGGTCGTCGGGTACGATGACGCCGGCGTAGGCCTTCTCCTCGTCAATGAGGACGCGGGTGACCTTAGCGGGCGACAGGGCGTTAGCGACGTAGACGGCAGGATCGGCATCCCACAGGATGACGTCGACGCGCTCGCCGCGGAGCTCGCCCACGACAGCGCGAACACGGCTGCCCTTGGGGCCGACGCAGGCGCCCACGGGATCTAGACGGTCGTCGAGCGAGTGGACGGCGACCTTGGAGCGCTGGCCGGGCTCGCGGGCGATCGACTTGATCTGGACGGTGCCCTCATAGATCTCGGGCACCTCCTGCTCAAACAGACGACGCATGAGCTCGGGGTGGGTACGGGAGATGACAATCGGCGGACGGCTGTGCTCGCCACGAACCGGCTGCAGGTTGGAGTTGGGGTCGCGAACGTCGATGATCACGGCCTTGATGTGCTGGTTGTGCAGGTAGCGCTCGCCCATCGGACGCTCGTTGCGCTCGTTCTCGTAACGGCGCTGATCGAAGTGCGGCAGCTCGGCCTCGACGCCCTCGCGGATCTTGACGATCGTGAAGTCGGGCGTGGACTGCAGCACGGTACCGCTGATGAGGTCACCGATGCGGCCGGAGAACTCCTCGTAGATCTGCTCGCGGGCGGAGTTACGAACGATGGCGTTGATCTCGGCCTTGGCGTGCTGGGCGGCGATGCGGCTCGTGTTCTTGGGGGTGACGTCGATCTCCTCGAACTCGGTGAAGTTGCCCTCCTCGTCCATGGAATCGTCGATCGGCTCCAGGCGGTAGACGTAGATCTTGCCGGTGGTGCGGTCGATGGTCACCTTGGCGCCCCACTCAAGATGCAGGATCTCGGCATAGCTCTTGGCGAGCGACTGCTCCAGGCGGTCGATCAGGTAGAGCTGGTCGATGTGCTTCTCCTGGCAAAGCTCCATCAGGGCGGACATCATGTCGGATGCTGCCATCTTACTTTCCTTCCTTCGCGGGCTTGAAGTCGTAGGTGGGCTTCAACTTGCACTTTTTAACATCAGAGAAATCAAGAGTGACGAACTCGCCGTCCTCGAGCTCGAGGGTCACGTTCGTCTCGGTGGCGGCGGCAATCTTGCCGGCGTACTTGCGACGGCCCTCGGTGGCGGTGGAGGTGAGCTCGCAGTTCTCGCCCACAAAGCGGGCAAAGTCACTCGGGCGGCGCAGCGGGCGCGCCATACCCGGGCTCGACACCTCGAGCGTATAGCTCGAAGAGATGGGGTCGAGCTCCTCAATCACATCGCCGACCCACTTGGTGTTGGCCGTGACGTCGTTGAGCGACAGGCTCTGACCCTCGGCACCCTCGATACGCACGCGCACGCAGGGGGCCTTGGTGGCACCCACGAGCTCGACGTCGACGATGTCGACATCGTGCTGGGGAGCGACGGCCTCGAGCGCGTCGATGATCGCCTGCTCGGTCTTGGTCTTGACCATTGCGGCACCTCCATCCATACAAAAAAGAAGCGGGGCCGAAACCCCACTTCTTTCAATTACAACTTCATTTGCAAGCAAACTATACCAATAGCTGCGGAAACGTGCAAGCACAGTACGAATCTGCAGGTCAGCGTGCGCACAGCTTCTCCACAAGAATAGGACAATTAGGCGAAGACACCTGCGCGGCGCCCACCCAAAACCCCCAAAACGGGCCATGCGTCCCAGCGCGCCGACCGAATCGGGCCCTATGGGCATTCCATCCCTGGGCGTACGTCGGTCAGACTAGAGCTAAGAGGCATTCTGTAGAGAGAAAGCCTGCCGCACGCATTGACCGCACGACCTTCCAGTATCTCTACGGCAAGGAGGATCCATGGAACGCCTAGGCACCCTCTGCGCGACCGCGCTCGTCGTCGCTGCCTGCTCGTTCGCTCTGGCGGGCTGCAGCAGCGTCGATGGTAAAACCGGACCATGCGAGGCGGATCTCGGCAGCACCAAAGCCATCGAGAAAACGACGCCTTCGGAGCAGTTCGACAAAATTGACGAAGATATAGTGGACCCCCAGGGCTTAGGTCCCGACCCCCAAGAACAGTTTCCCATCGACCTTGAGGCAGACGAGAACATCCATGTTACCTGCGTGGGCAAGGACACGGATGGCTACGGCGACGCCGCGCTCGTCCTTACGGTGACCAACAACACCGGTGTCGACATGATGTTTGGCGATGTGGACTCCTATGCCTACGTCAACGGCGTGGTCCGTGATGTGCGCATGCGCCAGCCAGT
>CABUVC010000210.1 GCA_902494855.1 uncultured Collinsella sp. | reverse complement strand
TTGACCATGTTGAGTGCTCCGCTTTCGGTGTTGTCGCTGACAGTGGGGTTGTTGAGCTCTACCATTCCAGGTTCCTCCCTCCGCGGAACGCGCCAAAGCCAAAGTGGTCGCAACGCAGGCAGCGGCTTGCCTCCTGGCGTGCCTCCTCCTCGGTAAGGCCCTGCTCGACCAGATTCCAATCGTGGATGCGCTCGCCGGCCTCGCGCTCGCCCAGCTCGCAGCGGCCGCACTCGTGCTTGCCCTTAAACTGCACGGTCGGTAGCTCAACGTCGAGCTTGATCTTGTGGTCAAAGCCCAGGTAGCGGTCGATATTTGCCGAAGCAACGCGGCCGGCGTTGATGGCCCGGATGACGGTGGCGGGACCGGTCTGGCAGTCACCGCCGCTAAAGAGGCCATCGAAGTTAGGCACGGCGCCATCCGAATCGGTGACCACGCGGCCCCACTTGCAGGCGATGCCCATATCTTCAAACGGCTTGGAGTCGATGTCCTGGCCAATGGCCACAAACACGCGCTCGCAGGGAATGACGCGCTCGGGCGTGGCGGCGGCACGCGGGGCCGGACGCCCACGACGGGGCTCGCCGATAATCTGCGGTTGTACGCGCAGGCCACTCACGCGACCTTCCTCGCCCGTCTCGATAGCGAGCGGTGCGGTGAGCTCAAGAACCTCGCAGCCCTCGGCTTGGGCGCCGGCAATCTCGGCATCCTGGGCCGTCATGTCGCAGATGCGACGGCGGTAGACGATGCTTACCTTTTCGGCGCCGCAACGCACGGCAGAGCGCGCCACGTCCATGGCCACATTGCCGCCGCCGATGACGCACACGCGCTGGCCGCTCAGGTCGGGCAGCTCGTCGTCGCCGATGGCACGCAGCATCTTGACGGCCGACTCCACGCCGGGCGCCTCTTCGCCCGGAAGGCCGAGCTTCTTATCGCTGTGGGCGCCAATGGCCAGATAAACGGCATCGAACTCGTCGCGCAGGCGGGCAAGCTCCTCGCCATTGACGGAGTGGTCGAGTTCCACGTCGATGCCGGCGCTCAAGATCCAGTCGATCTCGGCCTGCAGGCGCTCGCGCGGCAGACGGTAGCTGGGGATGCCGTAGCGCAGCATGCCGCCCAGGTGATGACGCTGTTCAAAGATCGTCACCTTATGGCCCATCACGGCCAGGTAGTAGGCACAGGAAAGGCCGGCCGGGCCGCCGCCGATCACAGCGACGCGCTTACCGGTGTTGTCCACTACATGCGGCCTGTGGTCGTTGAGGTCACTGTGCTCAACGGCAAAACGCTTGAGGGCGAGGATGTTCATGGGGTCGTCGACCATGCCACGGCGACAGTGCATCTCGCAGGGATGCTCGCACACCAGGCCGCAGACGAGCGGCAGCGGGTTATTCTTGCGGATGACCTTGACGGCATCGGCATAGCGGCCGGCCTCAACAAGCGAAATGTAACCGGGAATGTCGACGTGCGCCGGACAGCCCGAGACACACGGAACGCGGGCCTGACGATCAAAGCCGCAGGAGTGCTCGCGAATGTGATGCTCAAAATCGTCGCGGAAGCCGCGAATGGCCGTGAGTGCCATGGCGCCAGCTTCGTAGCCGATGGCGCAGTCGCTCGAAAGGTAGATGGTGCGGGCCGTGCGCTCAATCAGGTTGAGCGTGGACTCATCGGCGCGCCCTTCGAGCACATCGGCAAGCAGGTCGCTCAGCGCGCTCAGGCCCACGCGACAGGGAGTGCACTTGCCGCAGCTCTGGGTGGAGCCCAGGTTGACGAGCGCTGCCGTAAACTCGACGGGACACGGGGCGAGCGAACTCACCGCCAGACGACGTCCGAGCGCATCGTGCAGGTCGTCCATGACGGCCTGAGCGTGGCTGCGTTCCATTACGTGCAGTCGAGCCATAAGATCCCCTCTCACATGGCAGCCCGGAGGCGAGGCCGGGCGAAATTGCTACACGCACAACACTGACCTAAAAAGTTGTGAGGTCTCCATACGGTTCGGCAGGCGGTATAAAATGTCACCCTCAGCGGTGAAATAGAACATTACCGCAGATAAATGCCATATTTGATAAAACGCGTTACCAAATTGCAATATTCAATGTGAAAAAGAGCGCCTTACTATTTTTCCTTTTTGATCCGTTTTCCTCCGTCTCCTTCGGATCACATGATCCCTTGGGAACGGAGGAAAACGGATCGTTTTTGGTGCAAAAGGGCCAGGTTTGTTTGCACCAATCTCACTTGCGCTAGATAAAGAGCTCGCATTCCTTCCGCACGACGCAAACCTTGCTCAGCATCTGGGAAACAGCGGATAGCTTGTTGGGATCAAGCTTACGAGCGCCTCGCGGACATACGGCAATGCAGCGCATGCAGGAGATGCACGCCTCGCCAGCTGCTCGTTTGGGGTCACCCTTGTCGATAGCACAAACGGGGCACGCCGCGGCGCATGCACCGCAGGAGACACAATCCTCTGTTGCCTCGGGTGCCATGCGGTGACCTCCGGCTTGTTTATAAGGACGATTGCCGGGGATAGAGGGCCCGGACGCATCCTCAGCCAACAGCTTTTGCTGAATTTGCTGCGCAAACTCTGCGAGCTGCGCCGCATCCTGCGCATCCGGTCGCCCAGCAGCAAACTGACGAGCAACGGAATGCTCAGCAATAGCAGAAACCGCTGCAACAACCCTAAATACGGCGCGCTTCGCAACGTCCTCCAGCTCTACGAGCGTGTCCTCAAACGCGCGGTTTCCGTATACGCAAACCAAAACAGCCCGAGCCCCGTTGCCGCGCACCATGCCCAACCGGTCAGCCACCACAGCCGGGATTCTACCGGCATACGCCGGCACAGAGATTACGGCCACGTCGTCCTCAGTCATCGAGACAGCGCTGAAATCTAGCCCGCTATCGGCCAGATCGACGGTAACGGTATTCTTGCCCAGTGCCCCGGCCACAAGGCCAGACACCTTCCGCGTTCCACCCGTCGGACTAAACACAATTTCGAATACGCTCATCGAGGCACCCTCCCCTACGCCTGG
>CABUVC010000209.1 GCA_902494855.1 uncultured Collinsella sp. | reverse complement strand
CTGGCCCGAGCTCTGCCAGATCATGGACTGGTCCACCACGCACGTGCACTCTACGCTGCACATTTGTTGGGGCGCACAGGCGGGGCTCTACCATCATTACGGTATCCAGAAGCACGACCTGCCGGCAAAGGCGAGCGGCGTGTTCGAGCATTATCTGGTGAAGCCGCAAAGCCCGCTGGTCCGCGGCTTCGACGACCGCTTCTATGCCGTGCATTCGCGCAACACCGATGTGCGCCGCGAGGACGTGGAGGCCGAGCCGCAGCTCGAGGTCGTGGCCGTGTCCGACGAGGTGGGGCTGTACATCGTCAAGTCGACCGACAGCCGTCGCTTCTTTGTCTTTGGCCACCCCGAGTACGATACCGACACGCTGCGCCTGGAGTACGAGCGTGACGTGAAGCGCGGACTCAACCCGGAGGTGCCGGCGCATTACTTCCCGGGCGACGACCCCACCGCCGAGCCGCGCAACGTCTGGCGCAGCCAGGCTCAGCTGCTCTACACCAACTGGCTCAACTATTACGTCTACCAGACCACGCCCTACGACCTGGCTCGCGCCGGCGAGGAGCACTAGGCCGCTGTCGTGGCTGTGGCTGCGGCCGTGGCCGCCGCGTGACGAGCGTGGAAATCCGGACACACGAGCGTGGATAATCGGACGTTTGCAACGTGAGCGTGGATAATCTCCCGTTTTTGGCTCACAAGGGGTCTCAAAGCGGGAGATTTTCCACGCTCATTTTTTCTGCAGCTGCCGTACCGTCGGCATCATCACACGTTGAGTACATGCGGACTACATCGCAAACTAGGTAGTTTCGAGCCACAGCATATTTTCTTTCAATGAAGTCGGTGGCTTTTGAGGCTCAAAATGTGGAGACAGGGACCTCTCGACAACCGTTCTACCTGCAGATATAAGCCATTGGCCTAAAACATCCAAAACCGTCAGGCATTTGGTCAGCATCTGGACAGCATTTGGTCAGACTTCGCATGAAACCGTCTGGTACGTTTGCGCCGTTCCAAGAGTTTGGGGGCGACATGGCAAACATGACGGCGAATCAAAGACTCACAAGTCACATTGAAGCATGCGAGCAGCAGATGAGCTGCGTGTACGCGCGCACGACGGCGGAGGCAAAGCAGATTGAACGGCGGGTGGCGGCGGGAAGTCTCAAGGTGGTCATGCCGGGACTGTATGCGCGTCCGGAATACTGGTCCGAGCTCAAGTTTCGGCAGCGTTATCTGCATCGGGTGCGGGCGCTTGCGCAAAAGCACCCCGACTGGACGTTTTGCTCCTATACGGCGGCCGTTGTCTATGGCCTTTCGGTTTCGCATGCCAATTTGACGCACATCCATATCGCCGCGATGCCGGCGCAATCGACGACGCCAGGCTCTCAAGTCGTTCGCCATCGGTATGCTTATCGGACACGGGCCAGCGAGATGGATATTGCCGTGACCGATATCGATCAAACGATTGCGGATTGCCTGGTCGATGCATCGTTTGTCGAAGGGCTGATCATTGCGGACTCGGCGCTCCATGAGCAGCTTTTGTCGAAGGAGCATCTTGTTGAGACGGTCGACAGGCTTGGCTTGAATCGTCGCGGTGTTGTGACGGCGCGCAGGGTCGCGCGGTGTGCCGACGGCTTGTCGGAAAACGGCGGCGAGTCCAAGGCGCGTGCGCTGATGATCGAGCGCGGCTGGCAGGTTCCGGAGCTGCAAGTTGAGCTGTTCGATCCGGTTGAGCCGGGAAGGCCGTATCGCGTTGACTATTTGTGGCGCGTGGGTGACCGGTTGATTATTGGGGAGTTCGACGGATTCGTTAAAAGCGAGAAGGCGGCGGAGGAGGGCAAGCTCGCAAAGGCGCAATTTGACGAGCGCCAGCGTGAGTCGAGGCTTTCGATGCTCGATAACTGCAAGATTGTGCGCTTGTGCTGGGATGACCTAAGGGATCCGACAAAGCTCGATCGTAAGCTCAAGGTTGCCGGCGTGCCGCGTGCCTGCTGAGACGGTTACAGGGTGTTAGGCTGCACGAGCGTGGAAATCCGGACGGATGAGCGTGGGAATTTAGACGTGATTTGGTTGAGCGTGGATTTTCGGACACACGAGCGTGGATTATCGGACGTTTGAATAATGAGCGTGGATAATCTCCCGTTTTTTGCCCCCGAACAGGCCCAAAGTGGGAAATTGTCCACGCTCATTTTTGTGGGGTGCAGCGTGCCAGCCGTTAGGCGCTGATGATGTGGGGCAGCGGCAGATCGTGGGCGTCGGTGGGGATGTGGTCGACGCGCTGTTCGTCAAAGGCGATGCCGACGATTTGACATACGGGCGAGAGCATGGGCAGGTAGCGGTCATAGCAGCCGCCGCCGTAGCCTAGGCGCGTGCCGGTGCGGTCGAATGCTACGAGCGGCGCGACGATCATGTCGAGAGCTTCGGCAGGCACGATAGGGAAGCGGCTGCTGTCGATGTCCGTGGCCGCAAAGGCCCGCGTGGGGTGGGCGATAAACGTAGCCGCGTCCGCGTCGCCGGCAGCAACTGCCCGCATACACATGCGCTGGCCACAAGCTGCGGCGTCTGTTGCCGAGAGCATGCACGGATAGGCCACGCGCCAGCCACGTTTGGCGGCAGCTGCGGCAAACGCGGCTGAGTCGACTTCGGAACCCATCGCGGCATAGACGGCAACGGTGTGCGGCGCCGCGGCATCCAAGCGGCCCAGCAGCTCAACCAGCCGCGCACAGATATCAGCAGACTTCGCCGCCCGCAAGTCCAAATCAAGAGCATCGCGCCGAGCAATCACCGCCCTCCGCAACTCAGCCTTATCCATCCCAGCCCCCTATCCCAAACCTACCAAAAAGGGACAGGTTTATTTTGGCAGGTTTTATCTGGGCAAATGTCGAAACCACCACAAAGGTGCCTGTCCCCTTTGTGGTGGTTTTGGCCCATGCGTTAACGCTATAACGCCGCGGCGATTGCTTCGGTCACAAACTTATTGAGTGACTCGCCCTTCTTTGCCGCCGCCAGTGCTGCCTGCTTGTGAAGCTCGGAGCCTGTTCTCACATTGAACGAGCCCTT
>CABUVC010000208.1 GCA_902494855.1 uncultured Collinsella sp. | reverse complement strand
TTTGGCATTTTTTGCCCACAGGGTGTTTCCCGGGGAACCGACAACAGCCTTAGGGTCCCGCGTGGCGCCACTCCCTCCCGGTATACACCGACGTTTCCCCAGATAAAACCTGCCAAAATAAACCTGTCTCTTTTTGGCAGGTTTCGAGGTGACAAGGGCTTGCACTTTAGCGTGCGACAGCGGATAATGCCGAGCGCTCGACAATACGCTTATTGCTCTTTCTATAGATTGAGGAGGCCCCTATGGCCATGGAATTCAAACGCAAGTTGCCGATCCCCATGGAGATCCGCGAGGAAATGCCGCTTTCCGCCGAGCTTACCGCCAAAAAGCAGGCATTTGACGCCGAGGTCGCCAAGGTCTTTACCGGCGAGGACGCACGCAAGGTGCTCATCATCGGCCCGTGCTCTGCCGACCGCGAGGACTCGGTACTTGAGTACATGAACCGACTGGCCAAGACCGCCGAGGAGGTCAAGGACAAGCTCATCATCATTCCGCGCGTCTACACCAATAAGCCGCGCACCAAGGGCACCGGCTACAAGGGCCTGCTGCACAACCCCGACCCCGAGGCTCCCGACGACCTGCTCGAGGGCGTCAAGGCCATCCGCCATATGCACCTGCGCGTTATTGAGGAAACGGGCTTCTTCACCGCCGACGAGATGCTCTACCCGTCCAACTACCAGTACCTCGTTGACCTGCTGAGCTATGTTGCCGTGGGCGCACGCTCGGTCGAGAACCAGGAGCACCGTCTGGTGTCGAGCGGCATTTCGGTACCCGTCGGCATGAAGAATCCCACTGCCGGCTCTACCACCGTTATGCTCAACTCCATTTACGCCGCACAGGCGCACCAGAGCTTCATCTTCCGCAACTGGGAGGTCGAGTGCGATGGCAACCCGCTTGCGCACGCCGTCATGCGCGGCTACATCGGCCTCGATGGCCGCACCTACCCCAACTACCACTACGAGCACCTCGAGCGCCTGGCCGAGCGCTACACCGAGCACGCCGGCTACGCCAACCCGGCAGCGGTCATCGACTGCAACCACGACAACTCGGGCAAGCGTCCGCTGGAGCAGTATCGCATTTGCAAGGAGGTGCTCGACAGCTGCCGCCGCAACGAGTCCATCTCCAAGCTGGTCAAGGGCTTTATGATCGAGTCCTACCTGGAGGACGGCAACCAGCCTGTCGACGGCGGCGTCTTTGGCAAGTCCATCACCGACCCGTGCCTGGGCTGGGAAAAGACCGACTACCTCATCCACGAGATCGCGGAACGTATTTAGAGTTCCGCCGTTCTACCGAACGGCGGACCGGCCGACGCTGCGCGGGCCGCACCTGTACAATCTGACGTTCAACTTCAAGGGCGCGACCAGAAGGTCAGCGCCCTTTCGTTTCGCGTCAACTTGCAATCAAGTAGCCCCTGTCCGCTTGACCGGCTGGGTTTCTGAGGTGCGGCAGATTCTCGTGAAAGAGGAGCGCCGCGTACTTTGGTACGCAAGCGACAAATGAAGGGCAAGGTGCCGTGCCTCGGGAAGACAGACAGTTACGCAGACGGCTCCTGCTGCGTAATACAGTGGATATTTCCGCCACCGAAGACGACCTGCTCGGACTGAACGCCGACGCACTTGTAGACGCCCTCGCCCCAGACCTCGTCGTAGATCTTCTGGAGCGTGTCAACGGCAAGCTGGTCGTTCTCGTCGCCGTACTGCGGGACGATAACGCCGTGGTTGGTGACCAGGTAGTTCATGTAGGAGGCGATCAGCGGCTCGTCGGCGACGCGCGGCTCGGCGTTCTCGTCAGCGTCGATGGTGTCGCAGGAAGCCTGGTCCATGAACAGCGGGTTCACGGGCATGCAGAGCTTGTAGACCTTCATCTTGCGGCCCTTGGCGTCAACGGCGTTGGAGAGGGTCTCGTAGACGGCGTGGCACTGCTCGTAGAACGGATACTCGGGATCGTCAGTCCAGATGCAGGCCATGACGCCCGGAGCGATGAACGTAGCGACGTCATCGATGTGACCGTTGGTCTCCTCGGGGTCGATGCCCTCCTTGACCCAGATGACCTTCTCGACACCCAGGTAATCCTTGAGGTGCTCGTCCATATAGGCGCGAAGTTCCTCGCTCCAGGGCTCAAACTTCCTCTTGAACTTGGGCCAGATGGACTCGGAATCCTCTTCCTCCTCCAGAACCGCAGAGCAGGTGCGGCCCGGGGAAAGCAGGCACTGATCAGTCACGACCACGGTGCCCTCGCCGTCGACGGTGATGGAACCGCCCTCGAGGATCATGTCATCGGGACGATAGCGACGGCAGCCGGAGAGCTCAGCTATCTTAAGGGCGATCTGCTCGTCCTTGTCCCATGGGAAATAGAGGCCGTCGACGAGGCCGCCGTAGGCGTTGAAGTGCCAGTGGTTGGCGCGCTTATCGCCCTTGCCATTGATAACAAAAGTGGCAGCGGTGTCGCGGAACCAAGCGTCGTCGGTGGTCATCTCGATAACGGTGACGTTCTCGTCTTCCTCAAAGAAGGCCTTGCAGTTAGCGTAGTCGGCCTGGTTGGCGCATATGGTAACCGGGGTGAACTCGGCAATGGCGCGAGCGATGGCGGCATACTGCTTCTGAGCCGGCTTGGCACCATGGGCCCAAGTGTCGGTGCGATGGGGCCAACCCATCCACACGCGATCCTGCGGAGCGAATTCAGCGGGCATAAAGAAGCCGTCGGCCTTGGGGGTGGACTCGGACTCGGTAATCGTGCGCATAAGGCTTCCTCCAAATCGAAAGACCGTTGTCTCGATCTGTAACATCTAGGGGCCGAATCCCCGTCTTGTTGTTACAGATTGAGACAAACCGTATGGCTCGAAACAAACAATCTCAATCTATAACAGATAGAGGCGATTTTGCCAGCCATATGTTATAGATTGAGATAAACGTAAAAACCACCACGAAGGGGCTCGAGTTACGCGGTTTTGCCAAACCGCGTAACGGCTCGACGCTGCAAGCGCCCCTAGGCGGCAATCTGACGTTCAATCGTCGGCCGCGTACCAAAGTACGCTTCCCTCCTCTTTCACGTCACCTCG
>CABUVC010000207.1 GCA_902494855.1 uncultured Collinsella sp. | reverse complement strand
GTCGAAACGTCCGCCCCCGCTTTGTTATCGAGATATGGCTATGACGGCGAGATGGCCGCGAATCGACTACTCGTCGTGCTTCTCCTCGCGGCGAGCGGCGGCACGTGCATCGTGGATGCCCTTGATCGCGGCATGGCGTGCCGTGCGGGCGTCATGGATGGCGTCGCGAGCCTCGGCGGTCGTTGCCTTGGCAGAGCGCAACTTGGCGGCCAGGTCGGGGTTGGTTTCGGCGACCGCGGTGATCGCGGGGCCGTCGAGCTCCTCTTGCGTGGGCTCGGCCAAAAAGTCGATGGCATACTGGGCGGCCACCATGGAGCCCTTTGCCAGCACAGTCTCGTCGATCTTGTAGAAGCAGGAATGTTGGGCGTACGTGGCGCCAATCTTGGGGTTGCGCGTACCTACAAAGGCGAGCACGCCCGGTACACGGCGCAGGTACTCCGAAAAATCCTCGCCCGAAAGTGTGCCGCGATAATGGCCTTCGCCGGCTGCACCCAGGCACTTGACCACGGCCTGACGACAACGCTCGCTCGAGGCGGCATCGTTTTCGACCTTATAATTGGCGATGGTGTAGTCGGTGAGCTCTGCCTCGGCGCCCAGAGCTGCCGCGGTATGCTCCACGATGCGGCGCATGAGCTCCGGCATTTCCTCGTGGGTCGAATCTCCGTAGGTGCGCACCGTGCCGGCGAGGTAGGCCGTGCCGGCGATAACGTTGCGCGCGGTGCCGCCGTGCAGCTCGCCGACGGTAATGACGGCCGGCTCGTAGGGGCTGATCTCGCGCGAAACGATGGTCTGCAGGGCATTGACGATCTCGGCGGCCACCATAACGGCGTCGTGGCCGCGCTGGGGCATGGCACCGTGGCATGAGGTGCCGCGAACATCGATGCGGAACCAGTCGGTATTGGCCATGCGCGGTCCGGGCTCGCAGCTCACGGTGCCGGCGTCGACCTCACTCCAGATGTGCGCGGCGTAGGCGCCATCGACGCCGTCGAGCACGCCCGTGCCGATCATGAGTTTGGCGCCCTGGCCGTTTTCCTCACTGGGCTGGAAGACGATGCGGACTTCGCCGTGGATGTCGTCGGTCATATGGCGCAGGATCTGCAGCGTGCCGAGCATCATGGCGATGTGGCAGTCGTGGCCGCAGGCGTGCATGCAGCCCTCGTTGACGCTGGCGAAATCCTCGCCGGTCTGCTCGGTGACGGGCAGGGCGTCGATATCCGCACGCAGCAGGATACGGCGGCGTGGTGTGCCGTCCTCGCGATAGGCGTCGGGCGCGGTGCCGCGAAGGGTCGCCACAAGGCCCGTCTTAAGGGGACGCTCGTAGGGGATATTCATGGCGTCGAGCTGGTTGGCGATGTCGGAGGTCGTGCGCTCCTCGGCAAGGCTCAGCTCCGGGTGCTTATGGAAGTGTCGGCGCTGCTTGATGATGTAGGGCTCAAACTCGGCGGCGATATCTTGGATGGCTGCGGTGACGTCGTCAGCCGCGCGAGCCTCGGTCGCCGCCATAATCTGCTGTGCCTTGGTCTTCGTCATGGTCGATTTGCTCCTTGCTGGTTTTTGCAAAATCGTACAGGCTCATTCCAGTATGCCACCTGCCACTTGGCCTGGCAAAGCTGCCGTTTGCCGCTTGGCATTTTGTAACCGAGACGGGGGAGTACACTCGGGGATGTTGAATTTCCTGCCAGAGATGGGGATGCCCATGCAACATATCGATCGGATTATCCGCTCCAAGAACGTCTTTACCGCGCAAGACGGCATCGATACCGCCCGCGAGCTGGCGATTGCCATCGCAGGCGACCGTATCGTCGCAGTCGGTGCGCCCGATGACGTGATTGCCGCCGCTCCTGCCGCCACGCCGGTTATCGACTACGGCGAGCAGTTTGTCTGCCCCGGTTTCCATGACGCTCATCTGCATTTCTTCCATACCTCGGTCGGTTCCTCGCCGTACATGCTCATGGATATGGGCACGTCCGAGGCGGCGCTGGTGCAACATGCGCTCGAGTTTTCCCAGGACCTGCCCGACGACGCTTGGGTTGTGACGCAGGGCTGGCGCGATTACCGTTGGGACCCGCCCGAGCATCCAACCAAGGCGTCGCTCGATGCGGCATTCCCCGATCGTCCTTGCGTTATGTATTCGGGTGACGGGCACACGCTTTGGCTCAACAGCCGCGCACTCGAGGCGCTCGGCGTCACGCGCGACAGCGAGCCACCAGCGGGCGGCAGCTACGACAAGGACGCAAACGGCGAGCTCACGGGCATTGCTCACGAGGCGGCTGCCATGCAGCTGCTACCGCGCTGCCTTGAGTGGCTGGGCGAGGATCGCATCGCAAGCGCTTACGCCGATCAAATGAGGCGTATGGCCGAGCAGGGCATCACCTCGATATGCGATATGTCGCTCATGCCCATGCCGGGCTGCGATTTTATCCGCGACGACGTCTACGACAAACTGCAGGCAGCCGGCAAGTTGGGCATCCGAGCCCATCTGTTCCCCACGCTGCTGGATGACCAGTCGCACTTGGAAGAGCTGCAGGCACGTTACGCGAACAATGTGCTGCTCTCGGCACCGGGCTTTAAGCAGTTCTTCGACGGCGTGTCGAGCGAACACACGGCGTATCTCACCGAGCCCTATACCAATCTGCGCTTCCCGGGCGACCAGGGCCGTCTGACGGTTCCCGCCGAGCGCATGCGCAAGCTAGTTCTGGCGGCCGCGGAGCGCGGCCACACCGTGCGCATCCACGTCATCGGCGACGGTGCCATCCATGCCGCGCTCGATATCTTTGAGGAGGCGGCAGAGCTGTACGGCCTGCCCCAGCACGGTCATAACACGCTCGAGCATCTGGAGAACCTCTTGCCCGAGGACATCGATCGTCTACGCAAGCTTAACGTCGTTGCCTCGAGCCAGCCCTGCCATATCACGCTCGACCCAGGTGGTCCGGAGCGCGACCTGGGCTTGGAGCGCAGCCGCATCATGTGGCCGTTTGCAACCTATAAGCAGCGCGGCATCCGCCAAGCCTTCGGTACTGACAGCCCTATCACGCCCGTTACCAGCATGAACGTGCTCTACACGGCC
>CABUVC010000206.1 GCA_902494855.1 uncultured Collinsella sp. | reverse complement strand
TCCGCACGAGCCGAAGAGCACTTAATGTGCTCTTCGTGCGAGCAGGACTGTAGAGCAGGAAATCTCACAGGCCGCGCCCGGCCCTCTGTGGGCGAGCAAACGGACGACAAACACATCTGTCCAATAATTCGTCTGAAACATAATGAAAAACCGTTTGATGTGAGTTAATATAAACAACGTCGTGAATCTGACTCCTGCCACATGCATGACAGGGGTTAAACACAAAAAGGAGTCAATTATGGTTTCTGAGAAGGCTACCCTCGTTAATCCTCAGGGTCTGCACATGCGTCCGGCTGGTCTGTTCGCCTCCACCATGGGCAAGTACGCCTGTGACGTGACGGTCGTCACCCCCGAGAAGGAGGTCAACGGCAAGTCCCCGATGGCACTTATGGCTGCTGGTATCCCCTGCGGTACCGAGGTCGAGGTCAAGTGCGACGGCGCTGACGAGGCCGAGGCTCTGGCTGCTGCCATCGAGCTCATCAAGAGCGGTCTTGGCGAGTAGAACTCAAACGGGTCGCATGTTGAACAACTAAGTTCATATTTGGGGGCGCAGTGACCTGTTGTAAGGTAGCTGCGCTCTTTTGTCATGGATATGGCAAAACGCTTTATCACATGACACGGAGAGAGGAATGGGAATGTATCAGGGAGTCAACGCTTCCGAGGGCATCGGTATCGGCACCGTCATGGTCGCCGTCGATCCCGACTTGACGTTTGAGCCGCACGAGGTTGCCGATTCGGCAGCAGAGAAGGAGCGCTATCAGTCCGCTCTTTCGGTCTTCTGCGAGAAGACCCAGGCTCAGGCCGACCACATGAAGGAGACGGTGGGCGAGGCCGAGGCCGAGATCATGAGCGGACACATTGTCCTGGCTCAGGACCCGGGTATGACCGACGCCATCAACGCCGCCATTGACGGCGGTACCTGCGCCGAGCAGGCGCTCATGGACACCTCGACCATGTTCGAGAACATGTTCCTGTCCATGGACGACGAGATGTTTCGTCTGCGCGCGGCCGACATCGCCGACATCCGCACCGGTATTCTGGCCGAGCTGCTGGGCAAGGAGGTCGTCGACCTTTCCGTCCTGCCCGAGAATACTGTCGTTGTCGTTCACGACCTCACGCCGTCCATGACCGCCACGATCGATAAGGCCCACGTTGCCGGTATCGTCACCGAGACCGGTGGCCGCACGTCGCACTCCGCAATCATTGCGCGCGCCCTCGAGATCCCGGCTGTCCTTTCGGTTTCCAACAGCTGCACCGCACTGCGCAACGGCATGACCGTTGTCGTCGACGGTGGCAAGGGTATCGTCGAGGCCGATCCCGATGAGGAGACGCTCGCCGCTTACACTGCCAAGGCCGAGGCTTTCGCTGCCGAGAAGGCGGCTCTCGAGGCCTTCCGCGGCAAGCCGTCCGTGACTGCCGACGGCATCAAGAAGATCATTGCCTGCAACATCGGCAACCCCGATGACGTGCCCAACGCGCTCGATCACGACGCCGAGGCCATCGGTCTGTTCCGCTCCGAGTTCCTGTTCATGGACTCTGCCGAGCTTCCTTCCGAGGAGGAGCAGTTCAACGCCTACCGTAAGGTCGCCAGCGCGCTCAAGGGTGCTCCGGTCATCATCCGCACGCTCGATGTGGGTGGCGACAAGGAGATTCCGTACCTGCACATGGTCAAGGAAGAGAACCCCTTCATGGGCTTCCGCGCCGTGCGTTACTGCCTGGCCAATCCCGACCAGTACAAGGTCCAGCTCCGCGCCCTGCTGCGCGCCAGCGCCTTCGGTGACGTCAAGATTATGATCCCGCTCGTCACCTGCGTCGAGG
The DNA here is from genome assembly GCA_902494855.1 of uncultured Collinsella sp. Classification (GTDB taxonomy): domain Bacteria; phylum Actinomycetota; class Coriobacteriia; order Coriobacteriales; family Coriobacteriaceae; genus Collinsella. The sequence goes on along the minus strand of CABUVC010000206.1, from coordinate 1,262 downwards.
AGGTCTTGGCTGTCAAGGAGCTCGTCGAGCAGTGCAAGGCCGAGCTGACCGAAGAGGGTCGCAAGTTCAACGAGAACATCGAGGTCGGCATCATGGTCGAGACGCCTGCAGCCTCGCTGCTCGCTGACCGCCTGGCCGAGGTCGCCGACTTCTTTTCCATCGGCACCAACGACCTGATCGGCTACACCATGTGCGCCGACCGTGGCAACGACACCATCTCCAACCTGTACCAGGTTTACTATCCCGCCGTGCTCCGCTCGCTCAAGAACATCATCGAGAGCGGCGTGAAGGCCGGCATCATGGTCGGTATGTGCGGCGAGGCCGCTGCCGATCCGTTGCTCGAGCCTCTGCTGATCAGCTGGGGCCTGGAGGAGTTCTCGATGAGCGCTCCGTCCATCCTGCGCGCCCGCAAGACCATCAGCCAGTGGACCAAGGCCGAGTGCGACGAGCTCGCCGAGAAGGCGCTCGCCTGCAACACCGCTGCCGAGGTCAAGGCACTGCTCGAGTCCGCAGCTCGCTAATTTGGTATCAGAGGTAACCGCGTGGTTGGAATGGGCCGGCCACGCGGCCCTCACATATACAGGGGGTACTGTAAATGTTCTACACGCTAACCGCTAACCCGGCTGTCGACATGACGGTTTCGAGCTCTCCGCTCGAGCCCGACGAGAACGTCCGCACCGGCTCGGCCAGCTACACGGCTAACGGCAAGGGCCTCGACGTGTCCTTCGCCTTTAAGAAGATGGGCGTCGACACCGTCGCTCTCGGCTTCTTCGCCGGCTTCACGGGCAAGTTCATCGTCGAGGAGGTCATGAACCTGGGTTGCCTCTGCCGCCCGGTCTGGACCGACGGTATCACGCGCATCAACACCTACGTCAACGATGGCCAGCACGAGTACGGCATCCTGAACCCGGGTGCTCCGATCACGCCGCAGCACCAGGAGGAGCTCTACAACATCCTGGACACCGCGGGCGATCTTGAGTGCCTGATCGTCTCCGGCTCCGTGCCTCCCAAGGCTACGCCCGACTTCCTGGCTCAGGTCATGGAGCACGCTCAGGCCCGTGGCGCCGACGTCGTCCTGGACCTGTCCTCCGACAAGCTCAAGGAGCTCGCTCACAAGAAGCCGCTGCTCATTAAGCCGAACCATCACGAGATGAAGGCTATCTTCGGCGTGCCGGTCGACACCGACGACGAGGTCCGCGTTGCCATGAAGCTGGCTCACGAGGCCGGCGTCCAGAACGTGCTGCTCACCCGTGGTAGCCGCG
>CABUVC010000205.1 GCA_902494855.1 uncultured Collinsella sp. | reverse complement strand
TGGAGCGCAGCCGCATCATGTGGCCGTTTGCAACCTATAAGCAGCGCGGCATCCGCCAAGCCTTCGGTACTGACAGCCCTATCACGCCCGTTACCAGCATGAACGTGCTCTACACGGCCATCACGCGCCAGGACCCCAAAAGCCACTGGCCCGAGGGCGGCTGGTTGCCGAGCGAGCGCATCGATGCGGCAACGGCTCTGCGCAACTACACCCTGGGCAGCGCCTATGCAGCGGGCGACGAGCAAAACCTCGGCAGCCTAGAACCCGGCAAATACGCCGACCTGGTAGTCCTGGACCAAAACCTGCTCACCATCGACCCCCAAGAACTCCAAGCCACCAAAGTCCAAGCCACCTACCTGGCAGGTAACTTAATCTACGAGCGCTAGCCCATACCCCACCCACAAGGGGCGCGTTTCAGCAACGTGCCCCTTTCTTGTTCGCACCATCCGCATCGCCATTTTGCTGTACTGACTTTTCTGAATGCCGGGCCCGAATTAGTTAACCTGGCTCCCGTGTGGCTCCGGAGGGGCGGGGCATAAGGTTTATCGCGAGTTCCGCACGAGCCGAAGGCCACTTAATGTGGCCTTCGTGCGAGCAGGACTGCCCGAGCAGGAAACCTTATGCCCCGCCCCTCCGGAGCCACACGGGAGCCACTGCTAAGTTATCCCCCGGCATTCAGAAAATCTAAGTGCCAAAAAATAAGATTTTTTGACTCCGTGTTGTATAACCCGCCATTCGTGGGTACCATTCAACGCGTACGCAAACAAAAAGGGTTAATTCGCGTGGCATAACCACGCGGCCCAAAAAGGAGGAGACAAGCATGTCGTCTTTGAAGCCGCTTGCAGATCGTGTTCTGGTCAAGCCCGACGAGGCCGAGCAGAAGACCGCTTCTGGTCTGTATATCGCTAGCAACGCCCAGGAGAAGCCGCAGCGCGGCACCATCGTTGCCGTTGGCGCCGGCAAGGTCAACGACAAGGGTGAGCGCATCCCCATGGACGTCAAGGTCGGTGACGTTGTCATCTATGGTAAGTTCGGTGGCAACGAGGTCAAGGTCGACGGCGAGAAGTATCTGCTGATGCGCGCCGACGACATCTACGCTGTCGTCGAGGCCTAGTCTCGTCAGAATCTCTGATTCGTCTTTGAACGCGCCCGCCGCATAGGACTCGGAAGCGGCGACGCGAGTCACATTTCTTTTGGAGGATTACCTACCATGGCAAAGAACATTACGTTCAACACCGATGCCCGCGCTAAGCTTGCCAAGGGCGTCAACACTCTGGCCGACGCCGTTACCGTCACCATGGGCCCCAAGGGTCGCTACGTTGCGCTGCAGCGCACGTTCGGTGCCCCGACCATCACCAACGACGGCGTTTCCGTCGCCAAGGAGATCGAGCTCGAGGACAACATCGAGAACATGGGCGCTCAGCTGGTGAAGGAGGTCGCCACCAAGACCAACGACACCGTGGGTGACGGCACCACCACCGCAACCCTGCTCGCTCAGGCCATCGTCAACGACGGTCTGCGCAACGTCGCCGCTGGCGCCAACCCGCTGGCCATCCGTCGCGGCATCGACAAGGCTGTAAACGCCGCCGTCGCCGAGATGAAGAAGCAGGCCAAGCCGGTCGAGACCAAGGAGCAAATTGCTTCCGTCGGCACCATCTCCGCTGGTGACCCCGAGGTCGGCGAGAAGATCGCCGAGGCCATGGAAGTCGTGGGCAAGGACGGCGTCATCACCGTCGAGGATTCCCAGACGTTCGACATCACCATCGACACTGTCGAGGGCATGCAGTTCGACAAGGGCTATGTCTCCGCTTATTTCGTCACGGACAACGACCGCATGGAGGCCGTGATGAAGGATCCGTACATCCTCATCACCGACCAGAAGATCTCCAGCGTTCAGGACATCATGCCTGTTCTCGAGGCTGTCCAGCGCGCCGGCCGTGGCCTGCTCATCATCGCTGAGGACATCGACGGCGAGGCTCTGCCGACCTTGGTCCTCAACAAGATCCGCGGCGCCCTCAACGTCTGCGCCGTCAAGGCTCCGGGCTACGGCGATCGCCGCAAGCGCATCCTCGAGGACATCGCCGTCCTCACCGGTGGCCAGGCTGCTCTGGACGAGCTGGGCGTGAAGGTCGCTGACATCACCGCCGATATGCTCGGTACCGCTAAGTCCGTCACTATCTCCAAGGACAACACCGTCGTCGTCGGCGGCGCTGGCTCCAAGGAGGCCATCGACGCCCGCATCGCTCAGATTAAGGGCGAGATGGAGAACACCACCTCTGACTTCGACCGTGAGAAGCTCCAGGAGCGCCTGGCCAAGCTCTCCGGTGGCGTTGCCGTCATCAAGGTCGGCGCTGCTACCGAGTCCGAGCTCAAGGAGATCAAGCACCGCGTCGAGGACGCCCTGCAGGCTACTCGTGCTGCTGTCGAGGAGGGCATTGTCGCCGGCGGCGGCGTCGCCTTCATGGACGCTGCTCCTGCGCTCGATGCTGTCGAGATCGACGACCCCGAGGAGAAGATCGGCGTCGACATCGTCAAGAAGGCTTTGACCGCTCCGGTCGCCACCATCGCCAAGAACGCTGGCTTTGAGGGCGCTGTCGTGGTCGACAAGGTTGCCGAGCTGCCCGCCGGCCAGGGTCTCAACTCTGCCAACGGCGAGTGGGGCGACATGATCGAGATGGGCGTCCTCGACCCCGTCAAGGTCAGCCGCGTCACCCTGCAGAACGCTGCTTCTGTCGCCAGCCTGATCCTCATCACCGAGGCCACCGTCTCCGATGTGCCCAAGAACACTCAGCTTGAGGACGCTATCGCTGCTGCTACCGCTGGTCAGCAGGGCGGCGGTATGTACTAAGGCCGACAAGGTCTAGAACTCCCACCGGGAATCCGGGGGCGTGACGGGGTTTCTCTCCGGAACGTCCTCGGACATGCAAAGAGGCTCCGCATCGCGCTTCGCGCTGCGGAGCCTCTTTGCGTCCTGACGCTCCTATTTGGCAAGGTGTTTTTTAGAATCCATTTTGCGCTCGGCCTCGAAGGCCCGCCTGTCCCAATCGAGCGGAAGTCCGGCCTCGACCCATGCCTCGTAGGCCCTCCTTA
>CABUVC010000204.1 GCA_902494855.1 uncultured Collinsella sp. | reverse complement strand
TGCGGGACTGTTCGCCCAGGTGGCAAACAGTCCCGCCGAGGCAGCCGAACAGGTGCGCGACCTGTATGCGCGCGGTGCCGACGTCATTAAGCTGTTCGTAACGGGCGGTGTGTTCGATGCGACCGAGGTGGGCGAGCCGGGCGTGCTGCGTATGCCGGTGGAGGTTGCCGCTGCGGCGTGCGAGGCGGCGCACGAGGTTGGCCTTCCGGTCATGGCCCATGTCGAGAGCACCGAAGGTGTGAAGGCCGCGCTTGAGGCCGGCGTCGACACAATCGAGCACGGCGCTCCGATGACCCCCGAGATCCTGGAGTTGTATCACGGTGCCGCGGGTACGCAGCTTGAGGGGCGTGCGCCCAGCGTTACCTGTACGATCAGCCCGGCGCTGCCGTTTGTGTTGCTCGACCCGGAAAAGACCCATTCGACCGACACGCAAAAGAAGAACGGCGACATCGTGTGCTCGGGCATTATCGAGAGCGCTCGCGCCGCCCTGGATGCCGGCGTTAAGGTGGGCCTGGGCGCGGACTCGAGCTGCCCGTTCGTGACGCAGTACGACATGTGGCGCGAGGTGGCCTATTTTGCCAAGTACGTGGGTGTGAGTAACGCCTTCGCGCTGCATACGGCCACGCAGGTCAATGCCGAGCTGCTGGGGCTGGGCGGCGAGACCGGCACAATCGAGTGCGGCAAGGCCGCCGATATCCTGGTGACGCGCAAGAACCCGCTCGATGACCTGTGCGCACTGCGTGAGCCGGCGTACGTGATGTGCCGTGGTGATCTGGTGCGCAAACTCAAGGTGAAGCGCTTTCCCGAGGTGGACGCCGAGCTCGACGCGATTATGGCCATGCCTGCCGAGGCGTTGGCCGAGGAGCTTGCCCGCGATGGCGTAGCATAGGTGTGACAAAGGGACGGTCCCTTTGTCATAATCAAAAAAGCCGAGGTCTCAGCGCGAGGCCTCGGCTTTTATTTTGTCCTATGGTGTAGCGGCTAGGAGCGCGTCTCCATCTTGGCGTGGCACTTGGGGCAGGTGACGCGGATCTTGCCCTTGCCCTTGGGGACGGAGAGCATCTGACCGCAGTTGGGGCACTTGAGGTATGCCGTGGTCTTGCGACCCTTCCACATCTTCTTGGCCGTGCGCTTGGCGCGCTCAAAGTCTTCCTTGCTGGTGCCGGCCGCGCGTGAGGTGCTGGCCGCTGCAGCGCCGCCGCCCAAGCTGGCGACGAACTTGCCCAAGCCGGGAACATTGGCGGTCGTGGCGACAAAGGCCTCGTTCTCCTTGCGACGTGCATCGATATTTTTGGACAGGCCGCGCAGCACGCCAATCACGATAACGGCGATGGCGATCCAGCTGAGCCACTGGATGCGGGCTATCGATCCGATCATCGCGATGACGATGCCGGCAAAACCCATCACGATGGTGAGTTCGTCGGCGCCATTGCGGCCTTTCATAAAGTCATTCATGCAAATTGCCTTTCGTTCGATATGCTGCACGCCTTTATACCCGATTTAGAGCAAGGGGGACAGGTCAATCTGCGCCAATGTGGTGCAAACGTACCTGTCCCCGATGCCCCAATTACTTGGAGAGCTTGTCGACGACGCGTTCGATCTCGGCGAGCTTGGCGGCTTTGAGGTCTTCGTCGCCCGATTCGATTGCCGAAGTCACGCAGCCCTCGATATGCGCCTTGAGCACGTCGGCGTTGATGCGCGCAATGAGCGCCTGCGTTGCCATGAGCTGCGTGGAAATATCGACGCAGTAGCGGTCCTCCTCGACCATCCGCAGGATGCCGTCGATCTGACCGCGTGCCGTCTTGAGCATGCGGGTCACCGATTTATGGTCTGCCATCATGTCGGGTCCTCGTTTCTGGTCGATCTTCCGGATGTCCCCGTCAGTTGCGGTGAAATACGGACCGTTTAAAGGCCTAGGGCGGCACAACAGTCCGTATTTCACCGCAACTTCTGAGGATTCAGTAGGCAGCGACTGCTATGCGGCGGTCACCGAAAGGGCGTGGAACTTCTCGCCGGCGCCCTCGACAGCGGCGGTGAGCTGCTCGACGGTCACGGTGTCGGCGCACTCCACCTGGACGGTCTGGGTCTCGTGATCGGCGTCGGCGTCGGTCACGCCGGCCACGTTGAGCAACGCCGTCTCGACGGTGGCGTCGCAATGGCCGCACATGAGGCCGGAAGTCTTGATTGTGTAACGCATGGGTATTCCTCCCTGTTGTGTCGGCTTTCCCAGGCACCCGACCTTGACCTTCAAGCCGTCGCTCGCGTACCAAAGTGCGCGTCGCTCCTCTTTCGGGTCAATCTCGGGCGTCTGGAAAACCCGTTCTAGATGGACTTAATGGTGAGCCTATTTTGCCACTTTTGGCTTAAAGGATTTTAAGCGCAGCGCATTGCTTACGACGCAGACACTCGACAGGCTCATGGCCGCGGCGCCAAACATCGGCGAGAGCTGCCAACCGGTGAGGGGGAAGAACACGCCCGCCGCCAGCGGAATGCCGATGCCGTTGTAGAACAGCGCCCAGAACAGGTCCTGCTTGATGTTGCGAATTGTGGCGCGCGACAGCTCGATGGCACGGGCGACGTCCATGAGGTCGCTGCGCATGAGTACCACGTCGGCGCCCTCCTTGGCGATGTCTGCGCCGGTGCCGATAGCAAGGCCCACGTCGGCGCGCGCCAGGGCGGGGGAGTCATTGATACCGTCGCCCACCATGGCGACCTTGCTGCCCGCATCCTGCAGCTCGCGTACGTGGTGCTCCTTGTCGGCGGGGAGGACGTCGGCGATGACCTGCTCGCTGCTCAGCCCCACGCGGCGGGCGATGGCCTCGGCCGTCACGCGGTTGTCGCCGGTGAGCATGCGCACGTCGACGCCAAGCGAGCGCAGTGCGGCGATGGCTCCGGCACTCGTTTCCTTGACCTCGTCAGCCACGGCAATGGTGCCGGCGAGCTCGCCGTTCTTGGCAAAGAACAGCGGCGTCTTGCCCTCGGCGGCGAACTGTTCGGCAAGACCCGCGGGCACCTTCGCGCCCAGCTCGTTCATCAGGCGCATATTGCCGGCGGCAATGGCGTTTTGCCCCTCGCGCGCCGTAACGCCTC
>CABUVC010000203.1 GCA_902494855.1 uncultured Collinsella sp. | reverse complement strand
GCTCCCGCTATTCTCCCCCTGGGCCGAGCAGCTTCATGGCCATGCGGCCGCGACGCCACCACGGCGTCGCGGCGATCGCCTGCTGGCGCTCGGCGAGCGATGCGAGCTTTCCGGCGAGCTCCGCGACCCTGGCGTTGGCCTCGGCGAGCTGCGCCTTGGCCTCGGCCTCGGCGCGGGCGGCGCGGTCGCGCTCGGCCGCAAGAGCCTCCATCAGCTCGGCGTTGCGGGACCGCTCGATTTCCAGCTGGGCGGCCAGGGAGTCGGCCAGGGAGTCCGGCGCGGGCGCAGCGGCCGCGGCGGCTGGCTGGCGGGACGGTTTCTCGGGATTCTTCAGGGCGTCGGCGATGGCCGCGGCGGCGAAGTCATCGAGGATGTCGGTGTTCCCGTTTCGGGAAACGTGGTTTCCCAGTCCCAGTTTCCCGATGTAGTTAGCTATTGTTCGCTTGGAAACACCCAGCTCAGACGCTATTTCACGCTTCGTTATGCCCATTGGTCAACCTATCGTCAATCGGGAACTTTTCCCGGGAACCATCGGGAATTTTCCCGGTGGTTCCCGATGATTTTACCGTTTCCCGTTCCCGTTTTTCCCGTTTTTCGTTCTCCGCGTCGGCGCTCGACCAGTACTCGTCGAGCGCTGCCCTGAGCTCGACCATCGCGGGGTTGTACAGCTCGTACAGATCATCCGGCTTCGGTTTTTCCGGCTCGGTAGCGCCCTCCGGCGCATCCTTCAGCCACTTGATGACGGTCGGGCGGGAAATGCCGAGGGCGCGGGCGATCTCGCTGTGGTTGGCGTCGGGATGCTCCGCGGCGTACTCGCGGACAAGGTCGGCCTTCGGTTTTCGCCCGTTTCCTTCACGCCAGTTGTCGTTGTTAATATCGCGAATAGCCCGTGCGCCCTCAAGGTGCTTCGCCTGAGATCGCCCGTTCCTCTTGTTTTTCGGCAGCCCGATGGCCGTGCGGCGCTCGATGCGCTCGCGGGTTAACTTGTGGATGATGGGGTCGTAGTACGCCCCAATCGCGGAGAGTGCGTCATCCTCGGTGAAGTGGTTGTCCTCGCGCACCGTCAGGCCCTCGAGTGTCGGCACGAGCGCGAGAGCGTCGGCCTCGAGCTCGTCGTACGGGATGCCGCACTTCCTGGCATAGGCGGCCAGGACGTTGAGGCACCAGTAGCGGTGGTGGTCGGTGGCCTTCGTCTCGACCTCGCCGAGCCACCAGTCGTACAGGTCGCGCTTGCAGGTCCAGCGGCCGGGGGCCTTGCCCTCGACGATGCGCGCCTGGTACCACTCCGGCCAGAGCTTCTTGGCGCGCTCGATGGGCGTACGCCCGGCGGTGCGCATGAGCTCGATGAGCTCGGCGCGGTCCTTGCCGCCGCGGACCCCGGCGTATCCCAGCAGGTAGTCGAGGCTGCATCGCCAGGGATGCCCGTCCTCGCCGTTGTGGACGAACGCCACGGCCTCGTACTTGTCCTTGATTTTCGACCCAGCGGCCTTGCCGTTGAGCTTCGTAGGCGTGCCGGGCATCCTGAAGGGCTGGTAGATGCCCTGGTGCTGGACATCCTCGAGCGTCGAGACGGTGTCGCGCCAGATGTAGTCCGTGAGCATCGCCTTGATCTCCTGCAGAAATGGCACGACACGCGGCACCAGCGGGATCGGCTGGTCGAGCACGTAGTAGAGGTGGAAGCCCGTACCCGAGTTCACGAGGAAGGTCGGCTGGGGAAGGGACACCCATTTGTCCGCGGCGAATTTCGGGTCGTGGCCGTTGCGAAACTGCTTCAGCATGTTCTTCAGCTCCTGCACGCCGACGCCGTCGAGGTCGATCGCGAACGCGTGCAGGAACCGGGCGTTCGCGGCAACGCGGCTCTTGCCGAAAAACGACACGGGCGCGCAGAAGACGGACTCGTTCTTCCTGTTCGAGTCGACGACGCGCTCCTCAACTCCGTCGAGGTCGTCGGTCAGCGTGAACCGCTCGATCACGGGGACATCGTGCTCGATGCCCGTCTTGGTCTTGACTGTCTTGGTCTTATGGGTGATCTGGATGGCGATGCCGTTGGGATGGCCGCCGCCCTTCTCGTGCCACGGGACCTCCTCGCCGCGGGGCTGCAGAAAGCCCTCGGGGAAGATGGTCCTCCAAAAATCGTACGGGCTGACCCATTCCCAGGACGGATAGTCGGACAGAAGGATGTCGTTCTTTTCGATGTAGGCATGGCGCTGATCTGCCCACCAGGCGTCATCATGCTCCGGTTTCTTCTTGCGATCTGCCACCGAACACCACCCCACATACCAGCCGCCCCCGAGGGGTAAGGCCCTGCCTTTACAGGACGTATATTATCAATATATTTATTTTACACCCCTTCGGCGAAAAAAATCGGGCCCGTGGAACCCGGGATCATGGCCCGCCCCCGAGGGGTAAGGCCCTGCCTTTACAGGACGTATATTATCAATGAAGTAATTTTACACCCCTGCGGCCATCTGTATAACGTGTTTTACACCTATACGGCGAATGGTATGCTAGAATGTATAACGTGTTATACAGATGATTGGGAGGTGTACCGTGGCAACTGCTACCGCGGCATTGAGGATGCCCGAGGACTTGGCAATCAGGTACGACCGTTTGGCGAAATCAACGGGACGCACGAAGACTTTCTACATGACAGAAGCACTCGCTGCCGAGATCGACAGACTTGAGTATGAGTACGGCCTATTGAAGAAGGTCGAGGATTATAGGGCCGGCAGGCTTGAGACCGTGACGCTCGACGAGCTGGAGGAAAGCCTTGGCTTGGCGGATTGAGATCGACAAGGACGTCCAGCGTTCGATGAAGAAGCTGGACAAGCAGATCGCCAGGAGGATCGTGGCGAAACTTCATGAGATTTCACAGCTCGAAGACCCGAGAAGCATGGGAAAGGGATTGACCGAGAACAAGTCAGGTCTCTGGCGCTATAGGGTCGGTGACTATCGGATAGTCGCCGATATCGAGGACGATGTTCTCGTCATCCTTGTTGTCGATGTTGACCACCGAAGCAGGGTCTACAGGACTCGCAGGTAGGCTGGTCGACACCGCTAACGAAACGGGGAGGGTTTTGACCCTCCCCG
>CABUVC010000202.1 GCA_902494855.1 uncultured Collinsella sp. | reverse complement strand
GGCTGGTCGGGGCGCATCTGGATCAGGGCCATAAAGTCGTTGCGGTTGATGCCGATGGAGCGGAATGCGCCCTTCTGGTCCGACTGGCTGCTGCCATACGGGTCATACAGTGTGCCCTGATAGTGGGAGGATAATACGTATTTGACATCCTCCGGCGTGATCTTCTTTTCCGGTACCATGCACCACGGCAGGTCATCACTGCGGGGTGTGTAGTCGGCGTTGGGGCCGTCCCACTTCTTGCTGTGGGGGTTCAGATAGCGCAGCATGAACCAGGCACGCGGCGTGTTGTACACATGGTCAGAATCATCGTGGCTGCCAAAGGCGTCCCGCGGGTTCAGTACCCCGTTCCAGGAAAGATCCAGATGGTTGTTCTCGATAAAATCATCCAGGTCGGCGGAGCAAAGGTGGTTCTTTTTGGCGCCAAGTGCGTCTTCCAGATCAAACTGGTCAATGCCAAGTTGGTTGGGCATCACCACATAGGCATCGTCCGGAACGCGCTTAGCGATCCAGTGGTGCCCGCCGATGGTCTCGAGCCACCAGACCTCGTTTTCGTCGTTGAAGGCGATGCCGTTCGACTCATAGGTGCCGTATTGCTCCAGAAGCGCACCGAGGCGCAGCACGCCCTCGCGTGCGGAGCGGATGTAGGGCAGGACGAGGACAACGATGTCCTCCTCGCCGATGCCGCCGCAGCGCTCCTCTTCCCCATCCTTCGCCTCGCGCAGCTCGACCATCGGGTCGGCCGCGAGCACGCGCGGGTTCGAGGTCGTGGTTTCCGTCGCCGTCATGCCGACGTTCGCGGCGTTGATGCCGGTCGCGGCCCAAATGCCGTGCTTCGGGTCCACGCTCGGGCAGGACGTGTAGCGCATGGGGTTCTCCGGCAGTGTGATCTCCACGTGGGACTCTACGCTTTTATAAATCTTCGGCTGCTGGTCGGGCTCGACCACGATCAGCTTTTTCTCATCAAAATGACCGTCGTCCGTACGGGCGATCATCGTCGAGCGGTCATTCGTCGCCAGCTTACCGGCCAGTACAGTGGTGCAGGGCATAATTACATCTCCGTTTCCTGTCGATTTCACCGCAGCGCCTCTTTTTCGCAGCGCCGCCAAATTTTATCTGCATCCATTATATTCACAGAATCGTCCTCTGTAAAGGCAAAATCCCCTTGCAGGTGCATCTCCCCTGCTGCTCTGCCGCGAAAAAATGTGGACAGGCCCGCTAAAAAGCGGACCTGTCCAAAAGGTTGGTAAAGAGAGGTCGTACCTATCAAGTTTGGATCGATCACACCATGATGGGCTCGTCCCAGAGCTTGAGCTTCTGGCCGATGCCGTTTTCCTTGGCATACCGGTAGACGCGCGCGGCGATCGCCACGTCGTAAAGGCCGAGGCCGACGTTGCAGGTGTAGGTGAGCTGGTCGTCGTTGTCGCGGCCGGACTTCCGCCCCGCCACCAGGTCGGAAACGCTCGCGTCGATGCGGGAATCGTCGATCTTGCCGTCGCGGAACATGTAGGCCATCGTGTCGCCCATGCGGTGCTTGTCGGTCTCCCAATCGTCGATGACGACCTTGTCCGCGCGCAGGATCAGCTCCTCGTCGACCTCGTTGTTGCCAAGGTGAGCAACGTAAACGCCCTTTTTGATCTCCGCGCCGTGGATGATCGGCTCGGTCGCGGTCGTCGCGGTCACAAGGATGTCGCCGCTTTCGATCGTGGCGAGGCGGTCGCTCGCCGCCTGCACGTCCATGTTCATCTTTTGTGACATCTCCGCCGCAAATTTTTCCGCTCTCTCTCGGGAAAGGTCATAGACATACGCCTTTTCCAGCTGCGGCAGCGACGCCTTGAGCGCCATCAGCTGCGTCTTGCACTGCGGGCCCGCGCTGAAAAGGCCGACGGTCTTCGAGCGCGAGGGCGCCATATACTTGGCGCAAACGCCCGTTACTGCGCCGGTGCGGATCGTACTGATGAGTGTGCCGTCCATGATGGCAATGGGTACCTTGGTCTCGGGATCGTTCAGCACGATCACGGCCGAGCCGCGCGGCAGGCCGTACTTGAACGGATTCTGCGGACCGCTGCCGATCCCACTTGATGCCGGGCATGTTGAACCGTCCGCCGATGTAGCCGGGCATGGCGTTGATGCGTCCCGTCGTCTCTTCAGCGTTGGGCTCAGGGCGCTTCATCACGATCTTGCCGAGCAGAATATAGTCACCCTTGTCATAAAGGCGGAAGACCTCTTCCAGATCGTCGACGGCCTTGTCCATCGACATGCCGCCGCAGCGGATCACGTCCTCCTGGGATAGATAAATCATTTCAACTTTCATTGTAGAAATTTTCCTTTTCAATGCACCGCGGCAAATAGTGACATTGATCGTCGTATTCGCCAAACGTGATAAGCGGGCGCGCAACACCTTCATCCTTCGCACCGGGGTAAAACGGGATATAGCGGAACTGGTTGAGGCCCAACGTTTCAAAAAGGCGCACCGCGTCATAGGCAGAGGACTTAAAGTCATTCAGCACATACACCTCCGAGCCCTCCGGCAGGCCGAAGACCTCGTCCAAGCGCTGCGCGGCAGACATTTGTCACAGCTGCACAGTGCTTTTTATCATCATAAATCAAATTTTTTGCAAACACCTATTGACACAGTAGGAATTAAGCGTTAAAATTCCTATCTACAAGGTAGGCAATTATGAGCAAGGAGGCATGCCGCATGATGATCTCAACAAAAGGGCGCTACGCTTTGCGGGTCATGCTGGATATGGCCGAGCACGGAGGCAGCGAATGGCATCGCCTGAGCGATGTCGCGCAGCGCCAGCAGCTCTCTAAAAAGTACTTGGAGACCATCATGGCCGCGCTGAGCTGTGCGAACTTGGTTGAGAGCGCCGTGGGCAAATCGGGCGGCTACCGCCTGACCCGCTCCCCCGAGGATTACCCCGTAGGTGAAATTCTGCGGGCGGTGGAGGGCAACCTGTCGCCGATCGCGTGCCAGTCTGAGGACGGCTCCGGCTGCGGCGCTTCCTGCGACTGCGACGCGCGCCTTTTCTGGCAGGGGCTGGAAGACCAGATCAACAGCTATGTCGACAATCATACGCTGGCGCAATTCATGCGAGTCAATGAAAAAACACCGGCCG
>CABUVC010000201.1 GCA_902494855.1 uncultured Collinsella sp. | reverse complement strand
GGAGACGGGCCTGCCGGACGGCAGCGAGTCCCACGGGCTACGGGCGCGCTCACGCTTGACGACCATGGCGCTCAGCTCCGAGGCCGACAGCGCTTTGTTCGAAGTCCCCACGCGGGTGAAGTAGCGTCCGTCGGCGGAGTAGGGGGCGTCGGCACCTGAGAAGGCAATTTTGATGTATCGCAGCCCATCATCGGCGTCGAGGCACTCGACCGTCGGGAACACCGCGGGCTCGATCTTGTCGGACACCCACGACGTCACCTGGCGCAGCGTTGCGTCGCTGACATCCTGGCCGATGACATCGCCGTTGTCCTTCACGCCGAAGTAGAGCTCGCCGCGGCCGTGCTTGTTCAGCATGGCGCTGATGGCTTGCAGTGCTTCTTTATGCTCGCCAGTGGACTTCTTGAACTCGACGGTCTCGCTCTCGCTGCCCAGGTTCATCCGCGCTGCCTTTCCCGTTCGTTGCTTGTCTCGTTGGATTATACCGTGGTCACCATGGGCGAAAACGTGGAAGCGCGCTTGCTTGCCTCTACCATGTTCTCATGCGCCTTAATGCCCTTTGTGAAGAATCATCCCATTGGGAAACGGGTCCCTATGGAACGATTTTGGTATCAGGCATAGGGGGGCGCTATCGTGGATGTCGTCACCATTGCCTGCGCCCTCGATCCAGAGATGTAATTACAGAAGTGCGGGGAAAAATCGAAAACCTTCGAGCACAACGCGGTTTTTTGTATCAAAACCGCAGGTCGCGGAAGCCTAAAACGGGGGTCTGGTCAGCATTCCTTTGGTTTTCCCCGCACTTCCGAATTTGGCCTCTCGCCACATCCCGATTACGTCTTAAAGTGGCGCAAAAAGCCGTGTGCTCTGCTTGATTTTGCTCAGGAATTATGCCTGAGGGGTAGTGGATTCGCCTTTCTCCGCCGTGCAGCGGCACGTGTAGGGCTCTCTGGCTCAGGCGCGAGTCGCTTCCCGTCTGAAAAAGTTCTTAAAACAGCTTTAAAGTTGCCTTTGGCCTACATTGACAGCGTACAATACGCATGTTTACCATGGCAAAAGCTATATTTGGGGAGGGGGAGCGCACGGTGGAAGTGCTGGTTGTTGGCAATACCGCGTATGTCGATGACGACTTTTGTGCCAAGGCGTTTCCCGGTGACCATGTTCAGGTCGTGGCGGCCAACGAGGCGCGCCGCGACGGGTCGTCGCTCCATGCGTCTTGGAAAGAGCTGCTGCAGCACCTGGACCAGGCTTACGAATTCGACCGTGTGGTCTACCTCTCTACCTATCTCACGCCGCATACCGAGGCCGTTGGCGACATCGAGCTGCTGCGCTCCGTCTTTCGAGCTTGCATGGGTCGCCAGATTCAGCTGCTGTTTGTGACTGGTCCCATGGGAGCGGACGGTGCGGTGGACGTTGCGGGGCAAAACGGCAAGGGCATCATTGCCCGTGCGGCCAACGACCTGTGCCGCTACTATGCGGTCCGCGACGGCATTCAGGCCAAGATCTTGCGCGTGCCGTATCTGTACACCGCCTCGCCCACGCTGGAAGACCCGATTTTGACCCCGCTGTTCGAGGCGTGCTCGCAAGGCTCTGCTGTCATGAGGGCTGGGGCGGACTCACCGCTCGGTGCCCTCTGCGCCGAGGAGCTGGCCGTTCTGGTGCGTCGCATCTTCGACAGCTGGGATGCCACATTCGAGGAACTCGAGGTTCCGGATAGCTTTGCCCACACCGTGGGAGACCTGGGCGAGGCGCTCAAGGGCTTGTTCCCGGGGCTCGACATTACCTACGACGGGGACGCCGTCGTCTCCATTGCTCCGAGCGATACCGTCCGCACGCGCTACGGGTGGTTCCAGCGCTATGACGTGCTGCGCGATCTTTCGACCATACACGCCCGCTGGGAGCAGACCCTCGCGGGCAAGCGCCATCCGCTGCGTGCCGCCATCGACCGCATGCGCGGGCGGACACTGCCCATCAAATGCCTGGAGACCGCGCTGGCCTGGGTGCTCTTTGAGGGCCTGGAGCTGGTGTTTTCGCAGTCTGCTCAGCTTAACGTGCTCGACTACCGCCTGCTGTACGTGGTACTGATCGGCACGCTGTATGGGCTCGATTTTGGCCTGGTTGCGGCGCTGCTGGCGTCGGTGGGTTTGGCCGCGAGCTACTTTACTCAGTACGGCTATACCTTCCAGGGCCTGTTCTACGAGCCGTCCAACTGGCTGCCGTTTATTGCGTACTTTGTTGTGGGTGCCGTGTGCGGCTATGTGCAGCTGCGCAACAGCGAAGCCATTAGGGCGGAGCGCGATCAAAACGAGCTCGTGCGCAACCGCAATACGTTCCTTACGCAGCTCTACCACGACGCGATCGAGGACAAGCGCGCGTACAGGCGCCAGATCGTGGGTCGCCACGACAGCTTTGGCAAGATCTTTGCCGTGACACAGGAGCTCGACGTGCTCAACCCACGCGATATCTATCGCAAGTGCTGCGAGCTTCTGGGCGAGATCCTCGAGAACGATTCAGTGGCGATTTACCATGTTTCGGGAGGGGCATTTGCTCGCCTGGTGGCAGCAAGTCCCGCGATTGCCGAAGATGCCGCACGTTCGCTCACGCTTGAGCAGCTTGCCCCTCTTTTGGGCGACGGGGGTCGTTCGAACCTGTGGGTGAACCGCGAGCTGACGCCGGGGCTTCCCATGTTTGGATACGCGATCGAGCGCGACGGGGCACCCGCCGTGTTGATCTTTGTGCGTCGTGCGGCCGAAAACCAAATGACCCTCTATTATCAAAACCTGTTCCGCATCTTGTGCGGCCTGGTCGAAAGCGCGTTGGGCCGTGCCTTTGACTATGAGGCGGTGGCGCAGGATAAACGCTGCGTTGACGGCACGTGCGTGCTCAAGCAGGCTGCCTTTGGCCAAGAGCTTGCGGCGGCGCAGGCGCTGGCAGATAGCAAGATGGGAAGTTTTTTGCTCCTGCGCGTGGTACCGGGCATGGAGCCTGTCGGCGAGCTTGCGGGCGCAATTGGGTCGGCAATCCGCGAGAGCGACGCGGCGGGCTTGGTCGACGGCGACGTGCTCTACCTGCTTATGCGCCAGGCAAAGGCGTGCGATCTGCCCATTATCCGCGAGCGCCTGAGCGCAAAGCATATTGCGGTGGAGCCCGTCGACGGCGAGGACATCGTGGCGCTGTTGCAGCACATCT
>CABUVC010000200.1 GCA_902494855.1 uncultured Collinsella sp. | reverse complement strand
TTTAGCGTGGCACTGCTCTCCGAGGCGCAGATTTTGCAACTCCCGGAGTTCGATCAGGCTAAGAAGCTCGTATCCGTACGCCAGAACGAACGAGGCCTCTTCCAAAGCGTGCCGGTAAACGCCGACTCCTACGACGGTCACTTCTGCGCCCGCCTGGTCCACAAGTAACTACTAAGTTGCGGTGAAATAGGGATTGAATAGCGGCTTCTGCCCGCCAAACAGTCCTTATTTCACCGCAACTCATTAGGAAACTTGGGTAGCTAAAGAAGCAGCCCCGCGATCGGTGTCGGTCGCGGGGCTGTTTGGTTCCTAGTGGCTATGCGGGCAGTTGGCGCAGCAGCCACTCGTGGCGTTGGTGCTGGAGCCGCCGCTTCGCTGGTCGGTGTTGTAGAAACCACTGCCCTCAAATTTAATGCCGCTGGCCGAGAACGTCTTGGCCGCCGGGGCACCGCAGCTGGGGCACACGACCTCGGGAGTCTCGGACATGGGATGCTCAACCTCAAACACGTTGCCGCAGCTCGAGCACTTGTAATCGTAGCGCGCCATAATACTTCCTTTTCAGCACAAAGCGGGCAGATTACTCTGCCCGCAAAAATTCAAACGTCTGTAACTGTACCCTATATCGGGCGTTTTATCACGCTTCGCCCCAGAATCTATGCGTGTTGCGCAGGAGCTGTGCGGTTTTGCCCTCAGCGGCCGCAACGTCGGCCTCGTCAGCCTGCCAGGTCCAGTTGCCCGTGGCCACGCCCGGTACGTTCATGCGCGTGTCGTCGCCAAGCCCCAGCACGTCCTGCAGCGGCATCATCACCAGGGGAGCGTCGCTTGTCAGCGCGTCGCTCATCAGCTTGGCTGCCACCTCAACACCGCTCGGCTCGTCGCCGCCCGCAAAGGAGCGCGTGCACCAACCCGCGAGCGTCGACGTGTCGTGAGTCGATGTGTACAGGATCTTGCCGGGCGTAGGATGCACGCCGCAACGAACGTCGTAGTCGCTAAACTCCAGTACGTCCATGCCGGGGAAGCCGCAAGTCGAAGCCATGGCACGGACACCGGGCGTCAGGTAGCCCAGATCCTCGGCAATAAAGTTGAGCGGCCCCAGCTCGTCATAGGCGGTCTGGAACAGGTCCTTGCCCGGGCCCGCCAGCCAACGACCTTCGGCGCAAGCCTTGCCCGCGGGAATGCTAAAGTAGCTGTGGAAGCCCAGGAAGTGATCCAGGCGCACACGGTCGTAGAGCGAAAACGCACGACGCAGACGATCCATCCACCAGTTATAGCCGTTCTGCTTCATGTGGTCCCAGCGGAACGTCGGGTTACCCCACACCTGGCCCTCGGGCGCAAAGTTATCGGGCGGCGCACCGGAGATCTCGATTGCCTTACCGGTATCGGACAACCAGAAGTTCTCGGGTTCGCTCCACGCATCTGCCGAATCGTCGGACACGTACATAGGAATATCGCCGATGACCTCGATGCCCTTCTTGTGTGCATAGTTCATGAGCTCGCACCAAGCCAGGTCAAAGCGGTACTGCATGTACGCCTGAAGCTCGGCCTCGTCGTGGAAGCGTTTGTCGTCAATCAGGTGCTCGTTGTAGCGCGCAACATCTGCCGGCCAATCGTGGCGCGATTCGCCCTCAAAGTACTTTTTGACGGCCATGTAGACGCAGTACTTCTCGAGCCAATCGGCGTTGCGATGTTTAAACGCGGTATAGAGCGGATCGGCATCTTCGCCGCCGTGGGTCTTCCAGACAGCAAAGTCGGCGGCCAGCTCCTCATGACTCTCGGGCAGTAGGTCGATATTCCCCGCAAAAGCTGAGGGCCCGGCATAGGGAGAGCGGAAGAAGTCCGTCGGGTTGACGGGCAGGACCTGCCAGTAGCGCATGCCCATAGCGGCCAGATGGTCGATAAAGCGACGCGTGGGCGCGCCGATCGTGCCGGGCTTGCCGTCATCGGTCGGCACCGAGGTGATGTGGCAGACGACGCCCGCGCCGTGATCGAGCGGCTCCTGCAGACGCTGCTCGGCATGGTGATAGATGATCGAAGAGCCCAGCGGATACAGGTCGAGCGTGACCGTACCGTTGTGGATCTCGCACTCGTGACCGCTGATCACGTCACTCGCGCATTCGTCGAGCGCCGGAATCGTCACGCGGTGCGAATTGCGCAGGCTGCGGTTGATGATAACCGTCGCGGACTCGCCATCCTTGCCCGTGCGGTTGTATGCCAGCACCTCGTCGTTGAGCGCGAAGGCCTTGATCTCGCCGTCGATCATAAACGGCAGTGCGCGGCGTACGGCGGAGGCGTTTTTGACAATAGCCAGCGTGTCGAAGTCGTGCAGTTGGTCCTTGGTCGGCAGGGTGCGGCGGTTACCCGGATCGGTAAGGCCCTCAAGGCCGTACTCGTCGCCATAGTAAATCGATGGCACACCGGGGAACGTCATCTGCATGAGCGTTGCGAGCCAAAAACGGCTCTTGGCCAGGCCCATCGAGTTCTCGTCCAGACGCCATTTGCTGCGCTCGCACTCGGGCAGCTGCGACTCATCGGGACCGCCGCCGAGCACCGAGATAATGCGCGGACGGTCGTGGCTCGAAAGCAGATTAAGTGCGCAGGACAGGGCCTCACGGGGATAGTTCTCGCGCAGGGTTTCGATATCCTCGGCTGCCTGGTAGGCGTTCTTGTAGCCCATCAAAAAGCCGATGACCATGTCGCGGAAGGGATAATCCATGGCCGAGTCCAGCTCGGAGCCTTGCAGATAGCGGCGCAGATGGCCGTAGCTGATCTTGTTGGAGGCGTCTTCCCAGACTTCGCCGAGCAACAGTGCATCAGGCTTCTCGGCGAGCACGGCCTTTTTGATCTCGGCCAGGAAGTCATCGGAAAGCTCGTCGGCCACGTCTAGGCGCCAGCCATGAGCGCCGGCACGTAGCCATTTACGGATCACGCCGTCCTTGCCCAGGAGCCGCTCGCGTACCAGCTCAGAGCTCTCATTGATGGCGGGCATATTGCCCACGCCCCACCAGCAGTCGTATGAGCCGTCCTCGTGGAAATAAAACGCATCGCGCCATGGAGAATCCTCGCTCTGCCACGCGCCCACGCCGGGGTAGTTGCCGTAGCGGTTGAAATAGATCGAGTCATCGCCCGTGTGGTTGAAGACGCCATCCAGAATGATGGAGATGCCCAGCTTCTCGGCCGCCTGGCACAGCTCGGTAAAGTCCTGCTCGGTGCCTAGGATCG
>CABUVC010000199.1 GCA_902494855.1 uncultured Collinsella sp. | reverse complement strand
TCGCTGACGGCCCAGACCGTCGGCCGCTTCCGTTCGCGCTTTGGCGAGACGGTCGCCGTGTTCCATTCGCGGCTTTCGGCCGGCGAGCGCCTGGACCAGTGGGACATGGTTGCCAGCGGTTCCGCCCGCGTGGTCGTCGGCGCACGTTCGGCGCTCTTTTGCCCGCTCAGCGACCTGGGCCTCATTATCATCGACGAGGAGCACGAGACTAGTTACAAGCAGGGCTCCAGTCCGCGCTACCATGCGCGCGAGGTGGCAGCCGAGATGGCGCGCCGCTATCGCTGCCCGCTCGTGCTGGGGTCGGCCACGCCTTCTGCCGAGGCCCTCGACCGCTGCCGCCGCGGCATGTATAACGGTGCCACCTGGACGCGTGTCGAGATGCCCGAGCGCCCCGGACACGCCGTGCTGCCTACGGTCCGCATTGCTGACCTGCGTCGCGAGTTCTCGCACGGCAGCCGCTCCATGATCTCAAAACCCTTGATGGAGGGATTGGAGCGTGTGGTCGAGCGCCGCGAGAAGGCCGTGTTGCTGCATAACCGCCGTGGTTTTGCGCCATTCCTGATGTGCCGCGAGTGCGGCTGCGTCCCCACCTGCAACCACTGCTCCACAGCGCTTACGTATCACGAGCGTACACACACGCTGCAGTGTCACACATGCGGTTCGTCTTGGCGCGTGCAGCCGTATCCCGCGTCCACGAGCCGTTGCCCCAAATGTGGCAGTCGCTACCTGGCAAAAATGGGCCTGGGCACGCAGCAGATCGAGGACGCTCTGCACCAGTTGCTTCCCGAGGACGTTGCCATCATTCGCATGGATGCCGATTCCACGCGTGGCAAGGATGCGCACAAAAAGCTGCTCGAGCAGTTCGATGCGGCGGATTGCGCCGTGTTGCTGGGTACCCAGATGATCGCTAAAGGTCTCGATTTTCCCGAGGTCACGTTCGTGGGCGTGGTCAATGCCGACTTCGCCCTTAAGCTGCCCGATTTCCGCGCAGGGGAGCGCGCCTACGATCTGCTGGAACAGGTGGCGGGCCGTGCCGGTCGCGGCGATCGTCCCGGTGAGGTGATCATCCAGACCTACCTGCCCGAGGATCCGGTCATTCGCGCCGTCGCTAAGCACGACCGTTCGATCTTTACCGACTATGACCTGGACCAGCGCCGCGACGCCCTGTATCCACCGTTCGTGCGTCTGGTCAACATTTTGGTGTGGTCGGCGAACGCGGATGACGCGCAGGACTACATTGGGCGCATTGCAAAGCTTCTTAAGCGCCGCTGGCATGCCGCCGCGCCCGATTTTTTGCGGGCGGGGAGTGCCGTGCCGCAGGTGCTAGGCCCGGCTTCGTGTGTAATCGAGAGAGCCAAGGACCGTTACCGCTTCCATCTGCTTGTGAAGTCGCCCGTGGGGTACCATGTCTCTGATGATATCGACGCCTGCCTCAAAGAGGTGGGCTCTGTGCGCGGCGTGAGCGTGAGCGTTGACGTCGACGCCTATGATTTGATGTAACAACCCGAAAGGATGGCCATGGAAGCCAACGGAATCGTACTGTCGCCCGACCCTCGTCTGCGCCAGGAGTGCGCCGTCATCGAGGAGATCACCCCGGCGATCGAGGCGCTTGCCGAGAAGATGAAGAAGATGATGTTCGACAACGGCGGCTGCGGCCTGGCTGCTCCGCAGATCGGCGAGCTTATTCAGCTCGTCACCATTGACTGCGACTACAGCGACAAGAACGACTACGACCCGTACGTGCTCATCAACCCTGTCATTGTTGAGCAGAGCGACCATCTGGTGCCGTTTAGCGAGGGCTGCCTGTCCATCCCTGGCATTAGCTGCGAGATCGAGCGTCCCGACCATGTCGTCGTCGAGGCGTACGACTTGGACGCAAACCTGATTCGCTACGAAGCTTCGGGCGACCTGTTCTGCGTGTGCCTGCAGCACGAGATCGATCACCTGCACGGTAACACCATGTTCGAGCGACTGAAGCCGATGCAGAGGATCAAGGCAGTCAAGGAGTACCAGGACGCCCTGGCCCGCGGCGCTCGACCGGGCGAGACGGAGTAGGTTTGTCCGTCCCCGGGGCTACGTTGACGCTGCTTGACTCGCCCGGGTGCCGTCGGGCCAGGGAAGGGCGTCTTCGCTGATAATTGCTTTGTTGGAAGAGCTGCTTTTATTGCGGCTCTTTCTTTGGTTTTGGGTATATTTGTTCTTGTTGAATTGTTATTGCGGATGGGCTGGGTACTTGGTTTTCCGCTGTTATTTGTAGCCGTCTCGGCTTTGGTTGAGGGGAGACGATCTTTATGCGTATTGTGTTTATGGGTACGCCCGATTTTGCTGTGCCTTCTTTGACTTCGCTTGTTGAGGCTGGGAATGAGATCGCGCTTGTTATTACTCGTCCTGATGCTGTTCGTGGGCGTGGTAAGAAGCTGGAGCCGTCTCCTGTTAAGGCTAAGGCGCTCGAGTTTGGTCTGCCTGTTGTTGAGGCTAATCGTATGACGCCTGAGGTTGTTGAGGCGCTTCAGGCTGCGCAGGCTGATATTTTCTGCGTGGCTGCCTATGGCTGCATTTTGCCCGATGAGGTGCTGCATATGGCGCCGCTTGGTATTGTGAATGTTCATGCGTCCTTGCTGCCTCGTTGGCGTGGGGCTGCTCCTATTCAGCGTGCCATTCTTGCTGGTGATGAGATTGCTGGCGTTTCTATTATGCGCATTGGGCATGGCGTGGATACTGGTGCTTATTGTGCTCAGACTTCCACGTCGGTTGCCGGTAAGCATGCCGAGGCGCTGACTATGGAGCTCGCTGAGCTCGGCGGCAAACTGCTTGCCGATACGCTTCCTTCTCTTGCCGATGGCACCGCCGTGTGGATCGAACAGGATGAGGCACTCGTTACCCATGCTGCCAAGATTTCTAAGCAGGAGATGCGCTTGGATCCGCACATGGCGGCGCTCGATTGCGCGCGTCATGTGCTGGCCTCTTCCGATACCGCGCCTGCTCGTTGCGTGATTGCCGGCAAGACCGTGCGCGTGCTCGATGCTGCGCCGGCTGATGTGTCGCTTGGTGAGGGGCTCGTCGCCGTTCAGGCCAAGCATGTTTACCTGGGCCTTTTCGATGGCTCGGTCGAGTTGCTCGAGGTTAAGCCTGATGGCAAGCGTGCTATGACTGCTTCTGCTTGGGCTGCTGGCTTGCAGGGTGCCGATCTTTCGTGGGGTGTATTGTCATGAGCAAGCTGTCTCCCGCGCGCAAGCTTGCGCTCGATGTACTGATGGAGGCCGATCG